>PCCK01000059.1 GCA_002731695.1 Porticoccaceae bacterium | reverse complement strand
CTTTAACTCTCTGACTTTCATAAATAGTTTTTTCAGCTTTAAAGCTTAATATTTAAAGAAACTATTGTTTAGTTCCAAGTTATCTCAACTCTACCACATTCTCTGATTTGCGTCGATAAAGTGATTAAGCGCACTGGCTGTTGTTTCGGCGCATGTTTAATCCGAAGCTCGAATCCAATTTTTTTGTATTACCTTAATTGTGAAATTTTTTAAAATGTTCCGCTTTAAAAACCCAATCCAATATCAGTAGATCAATTAATAATTAGATTTTGTCGTGGCTACGCTAAGTTTACTAAGGTACTCGCCGGGCGCTCTCTAACGGCTTGTTCATTTATATCCATGCCCCATCCCGGTTTTTCAGTGAGAACTAAATACCCATTTTCTATTCGCAATGGATCGGTGAAAAAATCGCTGAGCCACGGAACTTCGTCAACATCGAATTCCATCAGCTCAAGGTTAGGAGTAACTGCAGCAAAATGACCATTGATCTGAGTTGCCAGATAGCTCGTGAAATTGTGCGGCGATACATTCAGATCGAAAACATCGGCAACGCTGGCAATTTTTACTGATTCTAAGAAGCCATTCCACGTAACATCTACCAATGGTACATCGACTGATCTGCGAGCGAAGAATGGTGTGTAGGTTTTCGCGGTGCAGAGCATCTCGCATCCGCCGATAGGTAATGGCGAGCGTTCCCTAATATCGCGTAAGACATCCGAGTCGAATACATCAACCTCAAGCCAGCGAATGTTTAGGTGCTCAATTGCTCTAGCAATTCGGATTATACCATCAGCCTTAAAGTTCGAATTCAAATCTAGGATGAGGTCAAGTTCATCCCCTACAGCCTCTCTCAGAGCAGTCATCTGATGGATAATTGTCCTGAGGATTGATGGAGATAAATTTAGTTCGGGTGCTCCGGGTTCGCTGCCAAAACAAGGGAAGTAGCCGGTTCCTCGAGTCTCATCGAAATAATGAATCTTTGTTTTAAGCGCTGAATATCCTTGTTCCATAACATCTTTGGCGTGGGCAGCCATACCATCAAGATCTCGAATGAGTTTTTTTTGGTAAATTTGATTACTTCTTTGCAGCCTGTAGGTGCCGAAATGAGACCAGTACATGGGAATTCGCGTTCTCAAAGGCCCACCAAACAGTCGGTAAACAGGAACTTCCATAGACTTAGCTGTGATATCTAAAAGAGCGTTCTGTATGGCACCGATAGCCTGATGGTTCAATCCTGATAAGGATTGACGAGTCATTGAGTATAAGTCGCTGGTTATTCTCTCTATCTCTCTTGGATCCTTGCCAATTAGTGGTTGTAGCATTGATTCGATTAGCGCGGTAAGACCTTTGCGGCGAATAATTTCTGAAATCCCGGTGTATTCCGACCAACCAATGATCCCCTTATCCGTTATCACTTTGAGGAACGAAAAAGATCGGCCGGCATCGGCGTGTAACGTTTTAAAATCGGATATTTTCAAAATTGAACCACTCCTCAAAGTTATAGCTACCAAGAAATGAACACAATTTACTCTGATTTCTTGTTGTTTTTGTAATTCTAAAGTCGGTTGAAGGGAGCTTGACCTCTTTTTTGATAAAGAAAAATAAGCAAAGAGCTAATACCGGATTATACCACCCATTTTCTTGGGGGAGATTAATTTCAACATCATTTGTGGTGATAGCCCAAGGGTATTGACGACGGAACAGTTTTTCATTAATTTCTTCACCATATGGAGCTTTTGGGATCCGAGGTAAACTTTTCAATAAAAACAAATTTTATTTGATCGATTCGCAAATAGAATTGATAAGAAGGAGCATATAAATGGGCAAGCAAACAAAGTTTACCGCCATGTCGGATTCAACCGCTGAAGACTATGAAATAATTATGGAGCACGCAAGAGAGTTTGTGCGTGGTCTTTCGGACAGGATTCTTGCTCATCTCGCATTACTGAAGGGCGATACGGGTGGCTATGCCGTAGACCGTTACACCCACTGTCTTCAGTGTGCAACTCGGGCATTTAGAGATGGAAAAGACGAGGAATATGTTGTCTGCGCATTGCTACATGATATTGGTGATTCCATAGCCTCAACAAATCATGCAGATTTGGCAGCAACCATCTTGGAGCCTTTTGTGTCTGAACAAAATCACTGGATTGTAAAGCATCATGGAATCTTCCAAGGGTATTATTTCTTCGATCATCTTGGACTTGACAAAGATATGCGAGACAAATTTGGAGCCAATGAAAATTGGCAAGCTTGTGCTGAGTTCTGCGAAAAATACGACCAGAATTCCTTTGACCCAGATTATGATAATATGCCGATTGAGGATTTTGAACCTATGGTTCAACGCGTCTTCGCAAAGCCTAAAAGATCTATTTACAAAAGAAACGAGAGTTTAAACTCACTGTAAAAAAGTTACTTAGAGAAGACCTCTCCATCCGCAAATGTTGCCTGAGAACTGAAGTAGGAAAAGTTTATGCAAAATGGGATAATAAAATGTATGAGTGGTTATGCGGGTATAGTAAAAAACGGAAGCTGCTAGAATAAAAATAGTTTTGATTCACTACTAATTAGAACCGCGCTTAGTGGCACTTATTTTGCCTCAGCCTAAAATCATAAATCTTGATTGAATTCTTCTTAAATGCGCCGTATCTGCTCATGTGCATTATCCGCGAGATGATGGAACAAATTAAGTCTAATACTTTTACATAGATTAATTGCCAAGCATTTTTGCCTCGATGTTCAGCTCGGCATGCTTATTGCTCAGTATCCGATTAAGCCGAAATACAAAAGATGGAGCGAGGGTAATGCTAAATGGTTATGATTCAAAGGACTGCTACGATGAAATAATCACAGCTACCGGCGAGGCTCGTGCAGAGGCACGCGATTTATTAACGTTCTTTTGTGAAACCTCTCAGAGGGAACTTCTCGCCCGAGCCCGTGCCGCAGAGTTGGCGATTAGAGAGATGGGTGTGAGTTTCTCAGTCTACTCAGATGATTCTGATACAGTTGATGTAGATAGAAATTGGCAACTAGATATTATTCCGAGGACTATTAAAGCCAATATTTGGCGAGAAGTAGATGGAGGATTAAAACAACGTTGTAGGGCGATTAATTTGTTTATTCAAGATGTTTATAATGAACAAGCTATACTAAAAGATAATGTTATTCCTCGAGAATTGGTGGTCAGATCACCAAACTACATCAAAGAGTGTGCGGGTGTGACGCCGCCTTTTGGGGCTTGGGCGCATATTTGCGGCACTGATTTGGTGCGTGACAGGGATGGAGTGTTCAGAGTTTTGGAGGACAATTTACGTGTCCCATCTGGAATTTCTTACATGCTCGAAAACAGGGAAATCATCAAAAGAGTAATACCCGAGATTTTTCAGAACTATAACATTGATCCGGTTGACGACTACCCTTTACAACTTCATCGGGTGCTCAAATCTCTTTCACCCAGAAATAACCGAAAACCTGTAATAGTAGTTCTGACCCCCGGCATATACAACTCTGCCTATTTCGAACATGCCTTCCTTGCTCGGACGATGGGTGTTGAACTTGTTGAGGGGCAGGATCTTTTCGTTACGAAAGAACATGAGGTTTTTATGAGGACTGTTGATGGGGCGGAACGTGTAGATGTGGTTTATCGTCGAATAGATGAGATGTTTCTCGATCCTGAGGTGTTTCGCCCTGACTCTACAATAGGCGTTCCTGGGTTGATGCGGGCATGGAGGAATAAGCAGGTTGCGATAGCAAACGCGCCTGGTAGCGGGGTTGCAGATGATAAAGCTCTTTACTCTTTTGTTCCCGATATAATTCGTTACTATCTAAAAGAGGACCCAAAGCTACCATCCATAAGAACATACAGATGCACCCAGCCTGAGGAATTAGCTTATATTCTCGAAAACATTAGTGACTTGGTGATAAAGCCCGTGAATCAGTCCGGTGGAAAAGGCTTGTTTATTGGCCCGCATGCTGAAGAGGCAGAGACTAAAATCTACAGGAAATTGATCACCTCTAATCCAAGGTATTATATAGCTCAACCAACTATAAAGCTTTCTACGTCTCCCACATTTATTGATGATGTCATTGAGCCGAGACATTTAGATTTGCGGCCTTTCGCACTAACGGGCGCCGATTCCTGGGTCACACCCGGAGGACTCACAAGGGTAGCGTTGAAAAAAGGTAGTTTAGTCGTTAACTCATCCAAAGGTGGTGGCAGCAAAGACACATGGATAGTGAATGAGAGGATCTAGGAATGTTATCCCGTGTAGCTGAGCGATTGTTCTGGACAGCTAGGTACCTCGAGAGGGCAGAAAGCTTGGCTCGAGTGATCAAGACGCTTTCGCGACTAAGAATGGATGTTCCCAAGGGAACTGAGCTCCCCTGGACTACTTTGCTCACCATTTTGGGAAATCATCCTGAATACAAAGCTTATGGAAGGGCTTTGACAGAAACTAACATCATGAAATTCATGATCTCAGAAATCGAAATCCCCACAAGTATCCTTTTTGCGGTAAATTCAGCGAGAGAAAATGCTCGGACAACCCGAGGAGTTTTGCCGACAGAGGTTTGGGAATGCCTCAATGAGCTGTACCTTTTTTGTAAAGATAATGCCAATAAATCAGTGGCAAGAAAAAATCGTTTCAAGTTTTTAAATGAATTGGAGAGACGTTGTCAGTTGTTGAATGGCTTAATGATGCTAATTCAGAGGAGAGATCATGGTTACAGGTTTATAACGTTAGGACACCTTTTAGAGCGGATTGATTTTACTTTGCGAGTCATAAATACTTTATCAAGTGCGATTTCAGAGAGAATTGAAAGTAATCCCGCTTTTGATTCATTGATCTGGGCGGGTTTGTTAGAAAGTCTTGCAGCGCGGGGTAGCTATCGGAGATCTTATGGCCCTCTAGTTGAACCTGATTCTGCTATCAATTTTTTAGTTTTGGAACCGGAGCTTCCTCGTTCTATCGCCTTTTGTGTTAAAAATTTAAAAAAAGCCTATAGACCGATGAAAAAAAAATCAGTGGTGATGCCGAGTATAAATTTGCTTGAGCAGTTGCTTTTAAAATTTAATGCGTTTGATATGTCGGATGTGGCAATCCGCGAAGCTTTGGAGCAGGTGCTTCTTACTGCTTTTTCGATTAGCGATACTTCGACCAAAACGTGGTTCATGTCAGAATCAATATGAAAAGGTTTTTTTGTCAGTGTGGGCAAGAGGTGTTTTTCGAAAATAAATACTGCAGTAATTGCACACAATCTCTAGGGTTCGATGTAAAAAGCCTGAATCTGATAACTATAGAACCAGTCGATAACTCACTTTTCGTTGACCTTGATGGTCGGCATTTCAGGTTGTGTGGCAATGAGCTGGATTTTGATGTGTGTAATTGGCTTGTTCCTAAAGAGTCTGCTCAAAGACTTTGTTTTGCATGTCAATTTAATCGAACGATTCCAAATCAAAAGGTTGTTGATGTAAATCCACCGATTAATTATTTTCGTTGGTATCGGTTGGAGGATGCAAAAAAGCGGGCGATTTACACATTGCTAAGTATTGGTATAAATATTAGCAACGGCTGGCATGATCCTGAGTCTGGGCTACTTTTTGATTTTATCGAGAGCGAGTTCAGTGGTGATGTTGAAGCAACTAAGGTAAACACTGGTTATGCAAGAGGTATTGTCACCATCAACTCATTAGAGGCCGATGATGTCGCGCGGATACAAGCAAAAACGCACTTACAAGAAAGGCAGCGCACCATTTTAGGACACTTTAGACATGAGCTAGCTCATTATCTGTGGGATAAGCATCTTTTTAAACTACCAATGTCACGGTATTTCTCGGACTTCTTCGGGGAAGAAAAGTTCGAGTATCGAGAGAGTCTTGATCTTTATTATGAGAATGGGCCACCAAAAAATTGGCCTGAAAATTATATAAGCGCCTATGCAAGCGCGCATCCCTCAGAGGATTGGGCTGAGACTTTTAACCACTACCTGCTGATATTTGAATGTTTAGATACTGCGCAACGTATTGGAATGTCTAACACCTCGCCCCAAGGGCTGAGTGCTGAGGATCTAATAGATGCATGGAGAGAACTCGCTGTAAAGCTTAATCAAGTGAACCGGTCTATTGGGCTTAGTGACGCTTATCCATTTGTCATAACTGGACAAATTGAGGTAAAACTCAATTATGTCGCATCTGTTATTAGTGAATTTCGTGATGCGCAAATGAAAAAATAAATGTCACGGCTTTTGGCAACACGGAAAGACTTAACTTCAGAATGCAGACATCTCATTTTTCACCAGTCTAGTGATTGCATATTTACTTGTACCGGATATTGACTTTTTTTATCATTTTTTTTCGCAAAAAGTACTGAGTGTTATAAAAGACAATTGTTGATACCTAACGCTCTAAATATTTAATTTTGCCCGTGACCCCATTCCATTGATCATGGCCTGGTGCTGGGTCTTTTTTCTCAGTAATGTTTGGCCATATTTCGCTAAGTTCTGCATTAATAGCAAGAAAATTTTCTTGTCCCTCCGGTATTTCATCTTCCGCAAAGATTGCTTCTATGGGGCATTCAGGCTCGCATAGAGCGCAGTCGATGCACTCGTCAGGATGAATTACCAAAAAATTCGGACCTTCATAAAAACAATCGACTGGACAAACCTCAACGCAATCGGTGTGTTTGCATTTGATACAATTGTCACCTACCACAAATGTCATCTTTAAATTGTCTCTTTTTTCATAAAAAAATTGAATTTTTTTGCAACAAAGTAGCACACTGCTTCAGAAAACCTTGAACTTTATTGTAGCAGGAGTACAAGCCAATTTAGCACTTTTCTTCATTTTTAGAGGGAGTTTAAAAACATTGTTGCACAATCATAGTAGATTTTGGAGCTCATAAATTATTTCAAGGGCCTGTTTGGGCGACAGGTGATCGGGATTAATCTTATTCAACCTTGTTAATACCGCAATTGAGGCACTGTTCTCTATTTTGTCTGATTGCTCTGAGTTTTTCTCATTTTTAGGTCGACTAACCTTGGTGCCTGAGATTGAGGTTTCCATCGTGGATAGGAAGCTACCCGCACGGTTTAATACTGCTGGAGGGATGCCAGCTAGTTTTGCAACCTGTAACCCATAGCTTTTGCTGGCAGGTCCCTCCTGCACGGAATGTAAAAATATTAGGTCATCTTTGAATTCAGTTGCATCTAAGTGGACGTTAACAACGGTAGTAAGCAGACTCGGCAGTTCGGTTAATTCAAAGTAGTGAGTGGCGAAAAGGGTGAGTGCCTTAATTTTTTTTGCAAGCTGATAAGCGCTGGACCAAGCTATTGCAAGTCCATCGAAAGTGCTTGTGCCTCTTCCAACCTCATCCATCAGTACCAAGCTTCGATCGGTGGCATTATTGAGTATATTAGCAGTTTCAGCCATCTCAACCATGAAAGTCGAGCGCCCACCAGCTAGATCATCAGAAGAACCTATCCGAGTATATATTTTATCTACGAGCCCTATGCGCGCGCTTTTAGCGGGAACATAGCTCCCAATTTGAGCTAAGAGAACGATTAATGCTGTTTGGCGCATATAAGTAGATTTGCCACCCATGTTAGGTCCGGTCACAATCTGCATTCGTCGCTCTTCGTCAAGAATTAAGTCATTAGAGATGAATGGCGTTTTAAGCGCAGTTTCTACCACTGGGTGGCGTCCATCCTTGATGTCAATACCGGTTGAAAGGCTTAATTCTGGCTTGCAATAATTCAGAGTCTTGGCGCGTTGAGCAAGCGTTGACAAAACGTCCAGCTCGGCTGCCGCAATAGCACATTCCTTTAAGGCGCGAAGGCTTTTATTTAGAAGTGTAAGGAGTCGCTCATACAGCTGTTTTTCTAGGTGGAGGGCTTTACTTTTTGCATTTAGGGCTTCATCCTCAAAAGACTTTAGCTCTGATGTAATGTATCTCTCTGCATTTTTTAAAGTTTGTCTCCGCGTGTAGTCTGCAGGAACTTTGCCACTCTGTCCGCGTGACACCTCTATGAAGTATCCATGAATCCTATTATATCCAACTTTTAAATTATTCACATTTAGACGTTTTTTTTCGCGTTCCTCTAAAGCAATTAAAAAGTCATTAGCACCGTTATTGAAACGCCTCAACTCATCAAGTTGAGGATCGTATCCGTCAGCAATAACACCACCATCTCTGAGAACCATTGGTGGGTCAATAGTTAGTGCGTTCTCAAGTAGTGAGAGGACATCAGGTAATGGTTTTAATTTTTGTGCAAAATCAGCTAATGCGGCACTTGTTCGTTCTTTAAGTAAGTTCTCTAAGTTGGGTAATGCTGATAAGGCACTTCGAAGGCGAGCCAGATCGCGAGGGCGCGCCGATCTGAGCGCAACTCTAGAAACGACACGCTCCATATCACCAATTTGTTTGAGAAATTTATGTGCCTTGCTGATGATGTCTGTATGTTTAATTTCTGTAATGCTCGATTGTCTAGACTGGATCGTGGGGAGGTGCTGGAGCGGCTGAACTAACCAGCGTCTTAATAGTCTACTTGCCATATTTGTGGCACAGTGATCGAGGAGCTGTAAAACAGTTTTCTCTCGGCCACCGCTTAAATTTTCGTCCAACTCAAGATTTCTTCGACTTGCTAGGTCAATATAAACATTTTGGCTGCTGTCCTCCTGTTGGATTGCAGTGATGTGATTAAGTGTATTGCGTTGTGTCTGTTTGGCATATCGGATTAAACATCCGGCTGCCCCGAGCGCCAAAGATAAGTTATTACAACCAAAGCCACTCAAATCCTTGGTGTTGAATTGTTGGTTTAAGATTCGACGTCCATTATCAATATCGAAGTCAAAAGGTGGAAGCGGTCGGATTACTGCAGAGGATAAACTTATTTCGTCAGCAATCGTCTCCTCTACAAGTAGTTCTGCTGGCGCGATCCGTTGGAGCTCATTGGCTAGATTGTGTGTGCCATTAAGCTCGATTACTTTGAAATATCCCGAGCTCATGTCCAGAGATGCAATTCCAAATGAATTGCGTTTAAACGCAACTGAGGCTAAAAGACTATCGTTACGATTGTCTAATAATGCTTCGTCAGTTATGGTACCAGGGGTTAACACGCGAGCAACTTTGCGCTCAACAGGCCCTTTACTGGTTGCAGGGTCACCCACCTGTTCACAAATCGCTACGGAAATACCGAGCCGTAATAATTTAGCGAGATATGCCTCCGCCGCGTGATAGGGGATTCCTGCCATAGGTATGGGATGCTCATTTACTTTGCCACGCGCGGTTAGTGTGATACCCAAAAGTTCGCTGGTTCGTTTGGCGTCATCGAAAAAAACCTCATAAAAGTCACCCATTCGGTAAAATAAAATATCATTTGGATGCTCCGATTTTATTCGAAGATATTGTTGCATCATTGGGGTGTAGCTATTCACTGTGAAATTATCGAACATCTCATATAATGAAGGTTTTGTTAAAGTTTAACTTTAGCAGAGTTAATGTGTTTATGTATGCCATGTTACATTTGATCTGTGAGATTAATAATTAAGAGTAAAGATTAAGAGTCACATATTTTGAGTTACACTACAGGAATGGAAGATTCTTTGTATACTCTAATCGATACTCTTAACCGACGGCTTGTTTCCCATGGCGAAACAATAACCGTTGTAGAATCGTGTACCGGGGGCGCTTTAGCCAGTGCTCTTACTGGCGTAAGTGGCAGTTCACAATGGTTTCGGTTAGGTCTTGTAACATATGCAGACCAATTTAAAAGAGAATTGCTTGGTGTTTCTCAAGAGGGTTTGGAGAATGAAGGCGCTGTAAGCGAAATAGTGGTTCGAGAGATGGTGACAGGTGCAATGAGGTTGGCGCAAGCTGACTGTGGAATTGCCATTAGCGGAATTGCGGGGCCGAGAGGGGGAACAGAAGAGAAGCCTGTTGGTATGGTGTGGTTTGGATTTGGATTTAGTGACCGGATAGAGGCAGTACGTATGCAATTTTTGGGTGACAGAAATTCGGTTAGGAGTCAATCGGTTGAATTTTCGGTGCGAAAAATGTTGCAATTAATTACGTGATTAAATACTGTACAGTTGTACAGTGTTATACACGATGTCAGCGTAGCATGTTTTGATAGAGCATATTTGTTTTGGTAGAGAATTGAGGTAACAAGAATGAATGGAAATAAAGAAAAAGCATTAGAAATCGCACTTGGGCAGATTGAACGGCAGTTTGGAAAGGGAACGGTAATGCGTATGGGAGAAAATGATCGGCCGGCAATCCCATCGATTTCCACTGGTTCGTTAGGTCTTGATATTGCCCTCGGGATAGGAGGTTTACCCAAAGGACGTGTTGTTGAAATATATGGTCCTGAATCTTCTGGTAAGACAACATTAACACTTCAGATTATTGCGGAGGCTCAAAAAAGTGGAGGCACTTGTGCTTTTATTGATGCAGAGCATGCATTGGATCCCACTTATGCTGAAAAATTAGGAGTCGTTGTTGATGATCTCATTGTTTCTCAACCCGATACTGGAGAGCAAGCCTTGGAGGTTACAGATATGCTCGTCAGATCTGGTGCGCTAGATGTTTTGGTGGTCGATTCGGTTGCTGCGTTGACTCCACGTGCGGAAATCGAGGGTGAAATGGGAGATCATCATGTGGGACTTCAAGCGCGCTTGATGTCTCAGGCGTTACGCAAACTTACCAGCAACATTAAGAGTGCGAACTGCCTTGTGATATTTATAAATCAGATTCGTATGAAAATCGGTGTCATGTTTGGAAGCCCTGAGACTACAACTGGTGGAAATGCCCTAAAATTTTATTCATCTGTACGACTCGACATCCGGAGAACTGGAGCGGTTAAGGAGAGTGACGAGATTGTAGGAAACGAGACACGTGTTAAAGTGGTAAAAAATAAGGTGTCTCCACCCTTCAAGCAAGCGGAATTTCAGATACTCTATGGATCTGGTATCAACCATAATGGTGAACTTGTGGACTTGGGGGTAAAACATGATTTCATAGATAAGTCTGGTGCCTGGTATGCCTACAGGGGGGAGAAAATTGGTCAGGGTAAAGCAAATGTTTGTAGATTTTTGACTGAAAATAAAGATATAGCCGATGAAATAGAGAGTTTAATTCGAAACAAAGAATTGAGTGGACTGAAACCTGTCCCAGATGATGTTCTGCCGGTTGAGTGACTATATTTTGTTGCACATTCAAGGCGCAAAATACTTAGCATATAACAATTTTAGCCAGAGTAACGTGAAATTACCTATGGATATAGAGCGTCGAGATTTGATGAAAAATATTCGGCTCAGGGCATTGGATTTGTTGGCTTTAAGGGAGCACACGAGGCGAGAGTTAGGTACAAAACTTGGACGAAAGTTTCATGATAAAGATCTTATAGACGAATTATTAGACGAACTAAAGGCAGCGGGTTTACAAAGTGACAAACGATATGCTGAGATGTTTCTACGACAAAGAATCCGAAAGGGACATGGACCTAAGAGAATTAAGGTAGATTTAGACAGTAAAGGCATTGACCCAGAGCTATCCAACATGTTACTGAGTTCTGATGGTATCGATTGGAGGCAGTTAGTTTTGACTTTACTGCAACGAAAATGTGGAGAAAAACGAGACCTGAGTAAAGCAGATATGGCACGCAGTGGACGCTTTCTAGCTCAGAGAGGGTTTTCAACAGAGCAAATTTATCAAGCTTTTAGGGACTACAATAGCGTCGGACAGTAATACGTTTTTCTCTGGCTCACGTGCTCGATTTGAAAATATCTACTAAATGAAATTCCACCCAGCTATCTGCATGTAGGCTTTCTATAAAT
>PCCK01000058.1 GCA_002731695.1 Porticoccaceae bacterium | reverse complement strand
GCTGCGATTTCACATGATAAGAATGGGATTTATGGTGAGATGTTTGTGGCGGCGATGGTGGCGGCGGCGTTCGTGTATACCGGTGCTGAGGAGATTATTGCAGCGGGGCTTGCAGAGATACCGGCGAAGAGCCGTCTGGCGGAGGCCGTTCGCGACACGCTTGTCTGGTGTAGGGAAGAGGATGATTGGCTTGTCGTGTGGGAGAAGATAAATGAGTCCTTAGGGCATTATCATGGTGTTCATACCATTAATAATGCAGCTCTCGTTGTTATGGGTGTCTGGTATGGTGTGGAGGATTTTGAGGCGGGGCTTGTAAAGACTGTCAGGGGCGGATGGGGTACTGATTGTACAGGAGCGACCGTTGGTTCGATCCTCGGAGCGAGGTCAGGAGCTGCATTATTACCGGACAAGTGGGTTGGGGTGTTTAATGACCGTTTAAAGTCAGTGGTGTCGGGTCATAGTGATAATAAGATATCGGATCTGGCGCGGAGGACCCTTGATGTATCGAAGACCGTTGTGGGCCCTGTGAAGGAGAAAGAGAAGAAAAAGCTTGGATCTAATGTTGGCGGGGTTTGGGAGTTAAATAGCAAGTGGGGTGAGCAGGTCCTTGATTTTGGTCAGGGAACCATCGACTTTTTGAATGAAGACCGAGGTGTGCAGTCTAAGCCGATGGATCTGTGGTCGAGTGATTACACGAACCCGCATATGAGTTTTTCTTACGGAGTGGATAAAGGTGGTTGGGATTACTGTATTGATTTTTCCGGCACCGTAGATGGTGATCGTTTTGAGGGGTTTTATTATCCGGGAGTGATTCCGGTTACAGGCACTCGCAAGGTTAATAAATAGGGATAATTGTATGAAGATATCAGACGTCAAGGTAACCATATGGAAGTGGACAGGGATCCCACCAGTTAATTACTCGCTCACCATAAAGGGTGTTGCTAAGAGCGTTGATATGGCCCTACTGACCATCTACACGGACGAGGGGTTTGAGGGACACGCATTTATTGGCTCTGCGCTTTATGGTATTGGCAAAGATTCGCAACAGATTATCGATCGATACAGGCCGGCTTTGGTCGGTAGGGATCCGTTGGATCGAGAGCGTATTTGGCAGAGTTTTTCAAGGATGGCTCTCGGTTTTTCGCCGATGCGGTTGGTAGGTGCAATCGATATTGCGTTATGGGACCTTGCTGGGAAGTTTGCAGGTATGCCCATTCACAAGCTTATGGGCTCCTTCAGGAAATCTATTCCAGCCTATGCGAGTTCGGCTGTGCTCGATTCGCCAGAGGCATATGTGGAGGAAGCGCTGAAGTACAAGGATTTAGGTTGGACGGCATACAAAATACATCCGCCGACGATACCGACCGAGGACATTCGAGTTTGTCATGCGGTAAGGAAGGCTGTAGGTGATGAATTCAGGCTTATGCTCGATTGTGTTTGGTCCTATAAGTATGCAGACGCAGTTCGTGTGGGAACTATTGCCGAGGAGCTTGGATTTTACTGGTACGAAGATCCACTTCATTTCGATGATATTAATGGGTATATGAAGTTGAAGCAGGTATTAAAGATCCCGATTGCTGCTACGGAGCTTCCTCCAACTGGTCCCACGGCTTATGCCCCCTGGATACTGCAACAGGCGACCGACTATCTTAGGGGCGATCCTGTGATCAAGGGTGGACTCACATCTTGTCTAAAAACCGCACACACTGCAGAAACCTTTAACATGAATTATGAGGTGCACCATGGAGGTAATTCTTTAGCCAATGTGGCTAACCTCCACCTTGTCATGGCGATTCGAAATTGTGAGTACTTTGAGGTTTTGTTGCCAGATGAAGTGCAAAAACATGGGCTGGTGAAAGATATAGAGGTTGATGGAGATGGCATGGTTCATGCTCCTCAGGCGCCTGGGCTTGGTATGGAGATTGATTTTGACATGATAAATAGAAATAAGGTTGCAGAGTTATGATGCAAGAATTTAAGGGAAGAACAGCATTCATCACGGGTGGGGCAAGTGGGATTGGTTTTGGAATTGCGAAGACTTTTGCAAAGCAGGGAATGAATATTGTGATCGGTGACGTGCAAGATGATCGCCTGAAGCATGCTGAGGGGCAGCTGAAAGAGATCACGGATAATATCTTTTCGGTTAATGTGGACGTTACAGACAGAAAGGCGCTACATGCGGTATCTGACAAGATAAAAAGTGCCTTTGGAACTTTAAATGTTCTGTGTAACAACGCCGGAAGGACTGGCGGTGGTAAGGTGCTTGATACTCCCGACGACCGATGGCGACATGTCGAAGAGGTAAATTTTTGGGGGCCTATCAATGGAATCAAGGTCTTCCTGCCAGATATGTTACAGAGCGGTGAGAGTGGTCACATAGTTAATACTTCTTCTTTCAGTGGTATACATGGTCATGGGAATCAGTCGGCCTATGGAGCAAGTAAATTTGCACTTGTGGGCTTATCGGAATTTTTGCGAAACGATCTTGAGGGGACACCCGTATCTGTGTCGGTTCTTTGCCCGCACGTGGTAGATACGCCGGTAATCGGAGCACTTAAGGAGAGGGTAGATCCTAAGGTCAAGGAGATGATTGAGGCCATGGCGGTCGCCGCTGATGTTGTTGGTCAGCAGGTTCTCAGTGCAATCGAAAATGACGAGTTTTACATATTCTGTGATGGCACAGATACAAGGAAGATGCTAGAAAAGCGTTGTGAAAATATGTTAGCTGCTATGGAGCGGCAATTTCCAAGGAGTAGTGCAGATGAATGAACCAGTTTTCGAGGCAAATTGGGAGCGGTTGGCTGACATGCCAATCGGCAAGTGGGAGCCAGCGAGTATAGTTCTTGATGACAAGCTATATGTGCTTGGTGGTTACGAGTCCGGAATTAAATCGGGGAAGAATTTACACGTTTTTGACCCGAGTGCCGCCGTTGGCGGTGTGTGGACAAAGCTGCAGGATTTACCAAGTTCCATAACCCATGTGAACCTTGCTCCGGGGGATACCGGATTTTGGTTTGCGGGAGGTATGAAAGATATGGATCGATCGAGGGAAATTAAAGACCACATCATAGCCGAGTTTTGGCACTTCGATCCGGAGCTTGATCGATACACGGCGGGGCCCACATTACCCGGCCGTCGAGCGGGTGGTGGCTTGGTAAGGTTTGGAGATAACCTTCACTATATTTCGGGGTTGATGGAGGACAGAGATACCGACTCTCCAGATCATTGGGTGTTTGATCTTGCAAGCTGGCGAGAGACGGGAGGCGGCATTTGGAAAAGTCTTGCCCCCCTTCCGCTTGCCCGAAACCAGCTTATGGTTACCGTTTTTAAAGAAAAGGTTTATGTCATCGGTGGACAACTAAATCATGATTCGCAGCAGTTAGATCAGCCAAATGTCGATATTTATGACCCTTTAACTGATTCGTGGTCCGCGGGGCCCTCTTTACCTTACGGGCATTCTCACTCGGAGGGGGCAACATTTACCTATGATAACCGAATCTGGATGGTCGGCGGTCATACAACGCGCGATGGAGAGACGAAGGGGCTTTGCGAGAATATTCTGAGCCTAGGCGAGGGAGAGGATGAGTGGGAGCTTACTTACAAGCTACCCAGGAAGCTTTCTTCGCCGGCTGCGAAGGTAGTTGACGGACGCTTGTATGTGGCGGGTGGATTTGACTTCGTGCGTATGAAGTCTGGGGATGCTTACTGGGCAGACCGACAACTTTCCTCTGCAGAGGTTCTTGTCACTGATCTGCCAGTTAGAGGCAAGTAAGTCCAGCCGTTTCGAGATGCCAAATGTAACTCTTTTGTGGCGAAAAAGATGAGGCGCACCGCGTTTGTTTTTGTCCTGTCTTTTTTGTTGTTGTCTATTGGAATTGCTCTTGTTGAGGATGATCCCTCGCCACTAGGACAGGGGCAGTCGATTGGTTCCTTCGTCCATTATGAGGAGTTCTCATCAGAATATATAGAGCCTCGTCCCGTTGATGTCTGGTTGCCTCCCGGCTATGAAAAAAATCTGGATCAATCGTATCCGGTCCTGTACGTGCATGATGGACAGCTATTGTTTAAAAAAAGTACTTCTCCATACGCGAGCTTCTGGTATAAGCCCTTTGACTGGTATATTGGTGGCATATTTTGGGAAGCGGATATAATAATGTCTCGGCTGATCCATCAGGGTCAGATACGCCCCGCAATTATTGTGTCCATATGGTTTAAAAAAGGAAATCGGGCGATCGAATTTATGCCTCAGAAACCGATTACCGATGTGCCGCATCCGATGTGGAGGATTGATGATTCTCAATATGTGGCCGGCGATGTAATCTCCGATAGGTATTTAAAGTTTTTGGTGGAGGAGCTAAAACCTTTCGTGGATCGGAATTACCGTACGAGATCAGATAGAGAAAACACTTTTATTATGGGATCTAGTATGGGCGGACTGATATCGGCATACGCGATTTCTGAGTACCCTGGTGTGTTTGGAGCTGCCGCATGTTTGTCAACTGACTGGACTCATGGAGATGGGGCGGAGATTAGCTGGTATGAGGAGCATTGGCCTAAGGCGGGAGTTCACCGGCTTTATTTTGACCACGGAACCGAGACTTGGGATGCACCTTTCGAGCCTTATCAGAAAAAGATGGATTCAGTTATGCGCCAGCATGGGTATGTTCACGGTGTCGATTGGATTTCAAGGAAGTTTGAGGGAGCAGACCATACCCCAAAGGCTTGGCGGGAAAGGCTCCACATTCCGTTAACATTCATGTTGGGCTACTAATCGCTCTGCGAGAATGCTTACTTCAAGTTTTTCATGGGTAATTACCTTGGTCATACATTTATATGAAATTTTCTCTACCAAGGCGCCACCGGTTTTCCATAAATAATTTTATTACACAGCTTGTAGTTCAACAAAACGACGGTACCGTCCATTTGGCTTTGCCATTAAAGCGGCATGTTCGCCCACTTCCACAATCCTTCCCTCTTCTAGAAAAACAATCTGATCGGCTTCACGGATCGTTGAGAGCCGGTGAGCAATTATCACCATCAGACGACTTTTTGATGATTCTTTTAGCGCTGCCATCATCTTACGTTCAGTTTTTGGATCGAGTGCGGCGGTGGGTTCATCTAGGACGACAACTGGGGTACCACGAAGGAGACCCCTTGCGATGGATAGCCGTTGCTTTTGTCCAACGGACAAGGTATCTCCGCCTTTACCAACGGGAGTGTCTATACCATCTGGAAGTAGGTCAATAAATTCCATTGCTCCTGAGATTCGGCATGCCTCAATCATTTCATTCACCGTGGCATCAGGGTTGGAGAGTAGGAGATTTTCTCTGATACTGCTCGAAAGTAGCATGTGCTCTTGAAATACATAGGTCACCTGTTGGCGGATGTCTTTTGTACTTAGCTGACTGAGTTTTTGATCGTCGAAAAATATTTCACCCTCACTGGGACGAATAAAGCCGGGCAATAGATAAGCGAGAGTTGTCTTACCCGCGCCGGTAGGGCCGACTACCGCGACAAGGTTATCTAAAGTAAGTTCCAGATTAACTTGTTTAAGTGCCACTCGACCGTCGGGGTAGGAGTAACTCACATCGTTAAGGTGAATACGTTTTTTAATGGGTTTTATAGACCTATATTCGCCATCGGTCTCGGTTGTATAGTCAATAAAGAAGAAGACCCTTCGCACGGCTGCAACATTCTTTTGAAGCTCGATCCAGTAGAGGCCAATGGCGGCTGCGTTTTCGGATAGCATAAACATCATGCCCGAGAGAACGGCATAGTCTCCGAGAGAGAGGGTACCTTCGATTACATCGTCGGTGATTAGTATAAATCCAATTGCCATCACTATCCATGTAGCACAAGTTCTGATGACTATGAGTATCAAATCAAGTGCAACTGTGAGGCGATGGCGCCAGAAGGACTCTTCACTTGACTTCTCAAATCGGACACTCTCTTTGTCCAATCCACCAAGTGCCTGTACTGCGGCTATGTTGTCCAGACTCTCCTCCATCCGGTTGGTGGTGGTGGCTCCAGACGCCCTATTTTTTTGGTGAATCCGGCGGGCGAGAGCTGAAAATGGTGCGGTAACCAATAATGTTAGGGGAATTAAGCTCGCTGCAAGCCAGACGAGTTCAGGTGTCACCTCGCCATAGCTAAACTGCAAGAGATAAATACTGAGGGCGGCGGTGATTATGAGGAGCAGCGGATTTATCGCTATACGATAGATGATTTCTGGCATAAGGGGTGCGTCGTACATCACCCGATAAATTGAATCACCAATCCTTTGCTCGTCAAGGGTTGTCATTTCCAGATGTGTTAATCGTCCCATAAGCCTTGCTCGCAGAGCATTTCCCAGCCTTTGCGTCATTCGAATAGTTAAGGAAAGCTCCAGTAGTCCCCATAGTCCGCTAGTATTGCTTCCACCCGAAGATAGTGCTTGCTCGGATTGGGTAGCAGCATCAAATCCCTTGGCTTGAGCGATTTCCTGAGCCTGTTCGGCTGCCGGTGCACGAAGACCAAAAAGAATCAGAGCGATCAGGAAAAGAGTTGTCACAGAGAACATGATTTCGGGTGGAGAAAGGTCATGGATCATGTTGATAAAAGGCATCATGAAGGGTGGGAATGGAACCTCGGTAGTGTTGAAGGGTTGTTGCATGATCACTTGGTCAACAATTATTTTCAAAATCCACGGTACAGCGAGGGCAGGTAAGATTGACACGAGGGCCATTAGTAGCTTACCGATAAACAGGCCCTTGACGCCCTTCACGAATCCAAAGGACCTTGAGATCAGTGTGAGTACTTGCCGGAGATCGATTTCAGAGTCGGTATCAACTCGATCGTCGTAAACCTTAGAATTATTCATAATTTGTTTCGGTGGGAGTGTTACCCACTTCAGCTGTCACAAAATCGGAGTATGGACCCAATTGGGCCATCAACTGATTGTGTGTCCCCGCCTCCACAATTTTCCCCTTATCAAGAAAAGCGATCTGGTCAGCATTCCTGATGGTAGAAAGTCGGTGTGTAATGATGAAGACGATTCGGTCCCTCCCCCAGATGGTGAGATTCTTCATCACTCTCTGTTCGGTTTCGGCATCTAGAGAGGCTGTAGGCTCGTCAAGTATTAGAATTGGCGTGTCTCGGAGGACAGCACGGGCGATAGATAATCGTTGTCTCTGTCCTGTGGATAACTTACCACCACGCTCGCCAAGTTCGGTAGAGAAACCTCCGGGCATAGCTGCAATAAACCCATCGGCACAGGCGATTTTTGCCGCGTTGTGAACATCTTTTTCGCTTAAGTCGTCACGGCCGTAGCGGATATTGTCGCTGATACTTAAGGCAAATAGCACATTTTGTTGTAGAGCGATCGCTACATTTGATTTTATCGTCTCTCGGCTCATTTCCTTGAGGTTTATTCCGTTAACGAGGATATTGCCGTGATCCGGATCATAGAGCCGGAGTAATAAAGACATCAGGGTTGATTTACCGCTTCCTGTACCGCCGACAATTGCAGTTACGGAACCCACTGTCGCACTGAGATCGATACCGGCTAAAACGGGATTATCTTTCTGATAGTTGAAGTATACCGATTCAAATTGAATTGATTGGATACTGACTGGAAAGATCTTAGGCTGGGATGGCTCGGTTACCTCGGGTTCTAAATCGAGTAGGTGAAAGGCTCGTTTAAGACCCACGGTTAGATCTTGAGCGACTGAAAAAATATGACTAAGCTCCCAAGCCTGAAGGGATGTCTGCTCTCCTTGCCGAGAGGCAGTTTGATAAGCTCCGATATTCCAAGTTGCATATCCAACTAGAGCGACGATACCTCCAAGGGAAGTCGCTTTCTCTGTGATCGCCCAGGTGGCCATGAAATACTCAGCAATTATGAAGGAGCCCATCCCGATAAGGATTGATAGTAGCAGTAAAACCGAATTGTAAAACCGCATTTCGAATGCGGCGTCGAGAGCGTTTTGGGACTCTTTTTCAAATCGAGATATCATAATATCTTCTGCACCACTTGCCTTAATAACTCGCACTGCGGCCAGATTCTCTTGGATTCGTGACGTAAGGTCGCTGTTGTATTCACGAGACTGACGGGATTTTTGCCGGATTACGGGTAGCAATTTCCTCATTACATAGCCCGACAGTATGATGGAAACAAAGATTGGTAAAGCAAACCAGGCGGAAAAAAAGATCAGGGTAATGCACCCTATGATAATTACCCCTATGACCCGTAGGGGCATCGTGACGAGCCACTGCAGTACGTTTGTTATGGTAGCACTGTCTTGATATATTCTGTACATAGCATCGCCGGTGCGGGAAAAACTGTGATGCTTTAACGAAAGGTGCTCGGCCTTACTTAGCATCTCAACTCTCAGCTTCTGATTGACTCGTTGGAATATCCATACCTGGTAGTAGTTGAGCGGCGAAGACCCTATGAAAACTACGAACACAAAGGTTAGTGTGAGAATAATGACCTTAGCTCGGACTTGCTTTCTTTGGGAATCCGAGAGCCGTGAAGATTCGTTATCGCCCTTCAGATAACTCTCATCAAGCATTAATAATTGTGCCTGCAAAGGTTGCAGAGGCTCACCAACTCCAATTTTGTTTTGTATTAGGTCATCAGCCACGAACCAGAAGCTAAAGAACAAGGCGCCGATCAGGACAGAGCACCCAATGTAGGTAAGAATATGTTTGAGCTGCGGACGGTAGTAGGGCCAACAGCGCCGGAGAAGCCGGAAAACCAGCCTTATATCGAGGGCTTCTTTTGTATCGAGGTTAGTCAATAGTATCCCTGCAAACCGAATCGAGTCCAGGGATCTCTTTTGCCGATCCCGTAACCGCTCAGGAAGCCGATTCTTAGCCAATCTTTAAAATCAGGATACTCGTTGAGGGGTTCAATTTTTTCGAGGGCCGTGAGCCAGGGCCCCTGATCATAGGATACTTGACGTGCGGAATACACACCCTGTTCAAATATTCCATAACAGGCATAACGATTTCCACACCTCGGTTGCCCGACACTTCCCGGATTGATGTAGGTCTTATTCCCGATGGTCTTCTGAAACTGAATGTGAGTGTGACCAAACAGAATTAGGGGACATTCGGTACCTTCATCCATCGACTCGAAGCTTTCATTTGGAGAGTCTGGCAAGGGAGCTGGTAATGACTTTGGAATATCGCCGTGATGCATAAAAACATTAAGATCACCCAATTTATATTGCCCTGAAGGTTGGTATGAGGAAATAAGGTCAATGGTCGAAGACTCAAGCTGGTCGATACACCAGTTCATATACGCTTCCCACTCGGGTGGCCAGTTAGAGAGTCGTGATCGATCACCAAGTTCTCTGTCATGGTTTCCCATTATGGAGATGTCTGGGTCCAGCGCCAACAATAGTTCTGCCGTTTCAGCAGGCTGAGGGCCAGTCGCCACAGAATCACCTAAAAAAATCACGTAGTCGAATTTTTTTTCCTTATTAATCACAGCGCGCAACGCTTCTGCATTGCCATGGATGTCGCTTATAACCAGTATTTTTTCAGACTTCGTCACTTTTTTTCCATATTGATGAGAGCTCATGTAACTGAAAATTCTTGATAATTTGATTACCCCCATAGGAGTGAAGTACTAAGGGGTAAATATATCCGTCTGGTAGGAAGCAGAAGGACGCTGAAATTCGACCACCATCAAGAAAAATTTCAATAGATGTCCTATCAATTATGAGACGAATTGAGATGGTAGGCTCATCGGGTAGTTCGATAAATGGGAACCCTAGATCCATCTTGTGACTGAAACTCTGACCGACTAGAAGTTGATTCTTGTCCCAAATGAATCCCAGATGATGACCACGAACGACCACATCGAATGTCGTCGCTAACTCTTTTGTTACCGTAAAGGAGACATCTAACAGTTTTGCTTGTGTGTCTGCGATAAAGGGATTTTTAGGGCTAATTAGGCACTCCTCTTGGTTGATTGTCCTTACCCTAAGGGATTCTAGTTCTCTGATCGGCCAGCGTTTTATGGACACATCCGCATCTGAACCAGCCAAAGACAAGTCAACGGGGATAGACATCTGCTGGTTGAAGGGCATTTCCGGATATCGGCCGCCGGCCATCCAAGAAATTTGTATTCTCCGACCATCCGGTGCGTTGCTCCAAGTTTGGCTAGCGTAGCCATTTCGGCCGTGTTCGAAGTTATGCGGCTTTGTTTCTGCTGAAAAGTGGTACCCGTCAAACGTACCAACTTGGTAGATGCCACTTGCCCCAGAAAAAATCCAGCGCTCTCTACCGGCCTCGTCAGTCATTGGGAAAAAGTCGGGACACTCATTGTCTCCTTCGAGGACTATGTCTTGGAGGTGAGTCCAGGTTTTTGCGTCGCTTGAGGAAAGAAGACAAAATTTGTCTCCGCTCAGATAGAGTGCCATTATCCAGCAGGCCCTTGCTTTGTGCCAAATTACTTTCGGGTCCCTGTTCTCAGCTTCTATCCTTTCAATAATCGGATTTTGGTTGTGCTTGTTCCAACTCTTACCGCCATCCTGACTATATGCAAGACACTGTGTAAATTCGCGTGGGGGCTCTGCATGTATCCCTGCCGCGGTGTAGAATAATAGTATTGCGCCGGCACCAAAGCCGGCACTGTCTGTGTGGTCCACCACAGCGGATCCAGAGAACATACTTCCCATCTCATCAGGGTGAAGAGCATTGTCAGATTGCCTCCAGTGAAGTAAGTCTTCGCTGGAGGCATGGCCCCACCACATCTTGCCCCATGTGGGAGCTTCCCTGTTATGTTGAAAGAATAGATGCCAAGTTCCTTTATAATACACGAGGCCGTTGGGATCATTAAGCCAGTTCTTTAGAGGGGTAAAATGAAATTGGGGTCGATGTATTTCGGTGTAGAAGGCCATGGGCGTTTTGTCCGCTCTTTTTACTCAAGTCAGACTGCGCCGATAATTCACCAACGTAAAGTGGCAAAATTCGTGTGGGTTCAGGCTATCACCCATTTTTGTTTTGGGTGGGTTCATTTTGCTCAGTCATTTTGAAGCGTGCTCGTCCAAAATCATGTAGGCATAATCTAAGTAACGATTGGAATAGGAAGGAAAGACATGGCAGACTTTAGTCTCGCAGGACAGGTGGTTATTGTAACCGGTGCCGCGGGCGGTATTGGACAGTCCATGACTCGTCAATTCTCGGATGCGGGAGCGACCGTTGTCTTGGCAAGCAGGAATGAGAGTGCTTTGAATTTGTTGGCAAATGAACTGGGTGACGCTCCAAACCTAGTGGTTCCGACGGACATAATAGATCCCAAGGCTGTGGATAATCTGGTTGAGACGACTGTCAAAGCTTATGGTTGTCTTGATGCTATTGTGAACAACGCCGGTGGCGGGGCCAGACCTTGCTTGCCCGAGGAAATCGCCTACACAGACTGGGTGAGGCTTATTGATGTAAATCTTACCGCAACATTTAATTGTTGTATGTCGGCCGGCCGGCAGATGATCAAGCAGAAGTCGGGCAAGATCATCAACATCTCTTCCACAGCGGGTACGAAGGGAAATCCAGGCATGCTGCATTATTCTGCTGCCAAGGCAGGAATTCTCAGTATAACCAACAACTTAGCGTTCTCATGGGCCAAGCATAATATTTGCGTGAATTCGGTTGTTCCCGGCATGGTTGCCACACCTGCGATGATCAGCTACGGCATCATACCCCCTGCAGTCAATGAGGCTGGAGAGGAGGTCCCGAGACTCACCCGTCCGCCGGGTCCGGAAGACGTTGCGAGTATGTGCCAGTTTCTTCTATCACCTGCCGCGGATTTGATCACGGGAGAGGCGATACCTGTAAGATCTTGGGAAAAAACCGATAGATTTTGGGAGTAAGCGAGAAAAAGGAAAAATTTATGTTTACCACATCGATAGAGACGAAAGAGGATTCACTAGAGCTGTTGGGAGGCAAAGGCCGTTCGCTTGCTAAGATGAAAACCGCGGGATTCAATGTTCCGGGAGGCTTTCTCGTCACAGCAGACGCTTATCGGACCTTCATAAAAGACAATGGTCTTCAGTCTGATATTTTAGGCGAAGCGAAGCCCGAATTAAGGGCGGGTTATCCGGTTTTTGATAAGTGTGCCGAGCGGATCAATGGTCTGATCATGCAGAAAGTTGTTAATGGATCCATGCTCCGAGATATCAAGTCTGCATATAGTGCGATTGGTTTTGATGTCCCTGTTGCGGTTCGCTCTTCAGCGAATGCCGAAGATCTACCAGATTTCTCATTTGCAGGTCAGCAGGAGACCTACTTAAATGTTCGCGGAGTAACCGCTGTGGCGGAGGCGGTACAGAAATGCTGGGCATCTTTATGGACCGCCCAAGCAATCAGCTACCGGCACCAGAACGGTATCGATCAGGGCAGCGTTGCTATGGCTGTGGTTGTTCAGGTAATGGTTCCGTCAGAGGTCTCCGGCATACTGTTTACTGCCAATCCAGCTACCGGCGAGAGGTCAGAGATCATCCTGAATGCAAGCTTTGGGCTCGGAGAGGCGGTGGTCGGCGGAGAGGTTACCCCAGATACTTTTATTGTTGATCGCGGAAACCTATCGATTAAGGAGTCCATCCTTGGTCCCAAAGAACATCAGGTTGTGTATGACGGGGATCAGGGCGTTCGGATGGAGGCGGTTTCTGATACCGATAGAGATCAGTCGTCTATGACTGGCGACATGATTACCGAGTTATGCACTTGCGCTATAGAAATTGAGGCTCTTTATGAGGGTCAACCCCAAGATATAGAGTGGGCCTTCTGTGATGGTGTACTGCATCTTCTGCAGTCGCGGCCTATAACGAACCTTCCAGTGCAACCGATTGAGCTTGAGTGGATTCCAACGCCACCAGCTAAGTATGTAAGCCGAAGGCAGATTGTTGAAAATATGCCCGCCCCTATTTGCCCTTTATTTGAGGAGCTCTATCTAACGAAGGGGCTTGAATTTACGCGAAATAAAACTGGCAGTATGATGATGGTTGGGGGAGGACCGATGTTCGTTACCGTAAATGGATGGGCGTACCAGCGATTTGATTGGCCCTTGATCCATGAGCAGGTGAAGGAGCTCGAAGATGTCAAAAGTGTGTCCGAGGAGGATATCGAGGCCGCCGAGTGGGGTGCTGCGCAGAAGGCACAATTTAAGCAGTTATATCAGAGGGCTGCTGACGCGGCGCCGCATGACGTGGGTCTCTTCAGGAGTGAATTGAGTGAGGACGATAGAAATTCTTTTGACCAGTGGTATCGAGACCAGCCTGAAGATAAAATAGACCGAAGGATTACCATTCCCAAAAGTGAAAACACCACCTATGTTGCATTTAATCATGTTTCGCAAAATGACGCTCAACTTAAGAAGTGGTATGAGGGTGCTAAGCCTCGTATAGAGGCGACTGAGGAACGTTGGCGAGAACTCGATATTCATGGTGCGTCAGATGAGCAACTCCTTGAGGCTATTGTTGACATGGGTATCGCAGAGGGTGATTACTGGTCAAACGATTCAAGTCACACGTTTGGATGTGCCAAGTCTACTGATGACCAGCTCCAATGTTTCTTGCGAGAGACCCTTCCAGAGCACAATTTCATCAGTGGCCAATTTTTGTCTGGTATTGAATCAAAGACTATGCAGGCTAATGCAGACCTTTTCGAGATTGCTAAAGAGGTCCGTGCCGATGAGGACTTAACTTATACTGTCCTAGTGGTACCCTCTCCCTTTTTAATGGAGGCCCTTCGAGACCATAAAAAGGGTAGTAGTGTTGTTGAGTCTATCGACAGGTACCTAAGGACCTATGGGCACCAGGGATACTCTATGGACTTTATTGAGCCAACACAGGTAGAAGACCCTTCCGCCCTTTTTGCGTCACTGAAATCAATGGTCCGAGATCCAGATTATCATCCTAGTAAGCAATCAATAAAGGCAACTGCAATACGAGAACAAAAGCTCGCGGAGATAACTGAACTCCTGTCCGGACTTGAGTATTGGCAGTTCCGGTTTCGGTTGTGGTTTGCGCTCAAATACAACTATATCCGCGAAGAGGTAGCCTTCCGCTTTGGATACACTTGGTCTATCTTCAGGCCGGTAGCATTTGAGCTTGGCCGGAGGTTGGCAGAGTCCGGCTCTTTCAGAGAGGTTGAGGACATTTTTTTCCTGACAACTGATGATATCAAAAGGGCGATCGATGCGAAGATAGCCGGTTCTGCTTTGCCTGAATTGGGGGCGCTTGCCGCAGAGCGACGAGAATTTCGTGAGGCGGCTACGTTGCATCACCCTCCTGGCACCCTCCCAGCCGTGGCGAGTGCGGTTAAAGGCATCTCTTTCAAAGAGACACAGATAAAGAATGACGAAAACAGCAATGTAATGCGTGGTTTTGCTGTTAGTTCAGGCAAGATAACTGGGAAAGCGAGTGTCGTAATTGGTCCTGGTGAGTTTGACAAAATGGTTCCTGGGACCATCTTGGTGAGTCCTCTCACCACGCCTGCTTGGACGCAACTTTTCGCTCATGCAGAAGGTCTCGTTACGGATGTAGGTAGCATATTGGCGCATGGTTCGATCGTTGCAAGGGAGTATGGTATACCTGCTGTTCTCGGTGTTGGAAACGGGACTAAGCGAATTAAACATGGGCAGGTGATTACCATAGACGGCGACGCTGGCACGGTGGAAATACACCATGATTAATTATTGGTCATTAAAAAAGGGCAGCCCTTAAAGCTGCCCTTTTTTGTTATTACTAACTTATCAACAAAAGTTTACAGGTTATCGTATGTGACCTGCAGATGAATCGCCCTTGGCATTGAGATCAGTCCGGGACCACCCTCCTGAAATACCATACCATACATTCCGTCAAAGTTGGTTGCGTTCGTCACAGACACGTTGAGGTCCCAGCTATCACGTCTAACGCCAGCACTAAGGCTGAGATTTTTGTAGCCGGAGGGTGCTGGCTTATAGCAACACAGGTCACCCATCACAGAGGCTAGGGTGCTGAATGCATTAATTTTCGAACGTGATGCATATGTTCCTGAGGCATACATTTGGCTTCCGTTGGATAGCTCTTGCTGGAAGTTCATGCTCAAAGAGTGGGTGGTGGGAGAGTAGTTATAGAGCTCTCCACCTAGCTGAACTGCCCCTGGAAAATTCGGCACTATTGCGGGGTCTGGAATACCAGTTACCTCGGTGTCTGTAAAACCACCGGCATAGGTTATGCTGAGATTATCCGTCAGGTTTGCTTCAACAGACACTTCGATGGAGGTTACATCTGCATCTGTCTGACCCATAGGGAGCGCGAGCGCTGAGGGGATATTCAGTGCAGCGCGCATCGCAAGATCCTCCCATTGTCCCAAGGCGTAAACAAACTCCACCTTAAGATCCCCATCATTGAGTGTCCACTTAGTTCCAATTTCCGTACTCACCAATTCGGTCGCATCTTCTGGTATTAATCCTGTTAGGTTAGCTTCTGTTAAGGCAACCAAATTTGCACCAGAGACCCTAATTGGGGCACGCGAGGCAGTGGAGCGGCTAAGGTATACCAGACCATTTTCCTGAGGACTCCACTCGACACCTACTCGGTAGCTCGTATTATCATGGCTGTATGGTTCGTTGTTGGTGCCTAGTACAAAGCCCGTATATGGTCCGGTGACAGGATCTCCCTCTGCTCTCATGGCGTCTTGGCCCGATTCCAAAGCTTCTTCATCATGCGTTCGGAGCCCTCCGAATACTGTGATGCTGTCGCTTATGTCGTAGGTAAGTTCACCGTAGAGAGCAGTAGCTTCCTGTGAGGATTGTGAATTTGCGGAGTAGTCTCCATATGTCGCGAAGTTATAATAGACGTTACCCTCACCCTCTGAATCAAAGCTCATGTAACCAGCGATCCACCCCAGTGGTCCATCACTCTGGGAGACCATCCGGATTTCATGGGTAGTTGTATTAGATGGAGTATCAGAAAGTGTAACGATACCGTAATTAAAGTCCTCCTGGTTACCATCTCTTGTTTTCACATCGACATCGCCGTAGGAGTAAGTAAGGTCGGCAAAACCGAGATCAAACTTAGCCAGCGCCGTGGTCCATGCGGTATGGTTCTTATTTCTAAAGATGCCGTCAGGGAAAACCTCGAGGCCGAAGTCCCATCCTATTTCCGCTACTTCCATAACTCCATTATCCGACTTTTTGAGGCTGGTTCCGGGTAAAAAGAAGTAGTCGGTCTCCCACTCAGAGTGAGTCAATGTAAATTCAGCTCGATCCGAGGGCATGTAAGTAAGCTTCGTTCGCATTGTAACCCTTTCTTCTTCATGAGCGTAATCAACCTCGGGCCTTCCCTGCACGACTCCATGACCGGGATCTGTCTCTGACAGGTAGGAGATCCTTATCCCCAGCTTGTCCTCAACGATTGGTAGGTTAACGACGCCCCCATAAGTTAGCCCCATGTCACCACCCTTCGCATAAGACATCATCCCAGTCCGAGCGAGGTATCCCGCCTCACTGAGGTTGACCGGAGCAGTCCTCATTATTACGCTCCCCGCAGATGAGTCTTGCCCATATGTGGTCCCTTGAGGACCTCTTAACACCTCAATCTGGTCGAGGTCAAAGGTTCCAAGTGGAGGAGGAGTTTGAGTGTTGATGTCAATGAACGGAATGTCGTCGATATAGTAACCGACAGGCTGCATTCCTCCACCCGCATTGGTCTGCGTGATCCCCGCGCCCCTGAGCATAATCCCATCGCCTGCGGGCGGTTTTCCACCCTGAGTGATCGCGGTGGTGGCACCAGGCACCAGGTTATATATGTCCGTTACGTCTCTGTATATTGGCATTGAAAGTGTTTGTCTGGGTATTGCTTGCACCGACTGCGGGATTTCCATCACCGACTCTTCCCTGCGCGTAGCGGAGACAATGATTTCGTCCACCTCTGCTGAATCAGATTCGTCTGCAAGCGCACAAAAAGACACCGGATAGACCAACCCCAAGATGAATAGACGTAATAATATAGGATGTTTCATTTTCCCCTCCTGACTGATTTATAGTTTTCTGTCGGTCACTCTTTTTGGTGCCGATTGCATGACCCGCGCATGTACTCTTTTTCCCCTTAATTTTAATGTAGCATTTAAGTAATCAAGGGGTTTGAAAGTGCAATGCTTTTGTCATAATTTCTCCTTTAATATTAAAAAGCATCTTAACATTCACTTTCTTATAGATTTTATTTTCGATAAATGCAGCTCCCCATATATTTTATTTTTTCTGAGATACAATGAATAAAAAAAACCTATATTTTTCATTAGGATAAAAAAATTGAGAAAAACTTTTCGGCATTCAGATAAAAAATACTCAAAAATGGGGGAATTTGTTTACCAACTCATCTATGAATAATTTGCATGAGCAGTATGCAAATTATTCATTGTACTTCAAGGCCAGTTCGACAACACAATTAAAGGTGAAAGCAATAACCTACAAAAAAGCATTAAAGAGTTATTGTTCCGTTGGATTAGATATAAATTTAATAACGTTCCAAAGATGGGGGTATCTATGATACGTGTCTTGTGTTCACGCGTTGCAACTTTTCTCATAACAATTTTTGTTCTACCAACAGCATTTTTATCTTTTGCTGACGCTAACGAAGCGGATGTGGAGGAAGTAGTTGTTACCGCCACACGCAGGGAGGAGTCGGTGATGGATGTTCCGATTTCAATTCAATCAATAGGCTCGGATAAGTTGGACCTCGCGACCTATGCCTCTGTGCGGACCATATACAACTTGGTCCCAGGAGCGACTGTGACATCGCCAGCAGAAAAGCCTCCAGAAAGGGAGGCCATCGCAATCCGCGGAAGTGGGATAATTCAGGCAAACGGTACCACATCGAATCAAAATGTTGCCTACATATTAGATGATACCCCGTACATTAACATCGCTGCTCTGGCACCACCGCCAATTGGAACGTTTGATTTAGAGCGCGTAGAGGTTTTAAGGGGACCTCAAGGAACAACTTACTCACAGCAGTCTACAGGTGGTTTGGTCATCATGAGAACACAACCTGTGAACTTATCTGAATTTGGATACAAGGTCTCGGCTGGAGGTATGACATACACTGGAGAAAGTAGAGGGTTTGGAAAAACTTACTCAGGGATTGTTAACGCCCCCATCATTGAAGGGAAACTTGGCGTGAGACTGGGCTACAAGAGCGCAAACGACCCGGGGTTTGCATCAATGCAAACTGGAGCCACAGTAGATGTAGAAAATCCATATGACGAAACAATGGATACTCTTAGGCTCAAAATTCTATACCAGCCCAGTGACTCAACTTCTTTCGAACTTTCTCATACAAAATGGGAAAATGAATCAGCATTTGCAATTGGTGGAAATATAGTCTCATCGGAGGACGGTGAGATGATTATAAAATCGCTTGCGCTACCCATAATGACGGAACAATTTCCAACGGGCGTCCCGACTAACCAGTACGAAATAAAAATGACCTCTCTCAATGCGGCATTTGATCTGGGATTTGCAAGTTTGAGTTACAACTTTGGGGACGTAGAAGCACCTAAAATGCAATACAATGCAGAGGCAGATTATATTGCATATGGGACAAATTACGGCACGTATGCTGTCATTACTGATACACCAGCTGAGTCTACGTCTCACGAACTACGTTTGCTCTCAAATGAACCTTTGCAGCTCGGAGGCCTTGACCTGAGTTACATATTGGGCTACTTCACTTATGATGCGTCCAACGCGAGTAATGAGATTTCGAATTTCCCAGCATTCGGTATTGCACCTTATATGGCGTCAAATATTGATGAATTGGACGCTAGTGCTCTTTATGGTGAATTTACCCTCAGCATGACAGACCAGCTAGATCTTACTCTTGGTGTCCGTAGAAATGATGAAGAACGTAATACAATTGTTGACCGCATTGACAGAGCAGACGGTGATACGCCCTTGGGTCCATACAGCGGTGAGCAAACTCAAACCTCTTCGCCCTCTGACTACGCCGCTACTAGTCACAGAATTGGTCTCAATTACAGAGTTTCTGATGAAGGAATAGTGTTCGTGACAAGGTCTGTTTCAAAAAGAGCACCATCTCTTATGGATCCCTCCGATGTTGCCGAAATTAAAGCAGCAGGTTTGGATACACTAGCCGCGTCCGTCGAAGAGCCATCGCAACTGATCCAAACTGAGTTGGGAACCAAGTGGACTCTTATGGACGGTTCACTGGCGGTTGAGGCCGTTTATGCTCTGGGGCAGTGGGACTCTATTCCATTGGGGGTCAGAATTCCGCCGAACGGCACCAGCTTGATTCTTGGGGGCACCGATGCGGACGTAGAGTCTTATGAGCTCACCTTAAACTATCAAGTCAATGAGAATTGGAGCCTTACCTATGCAGGCGCCTATACAGACACTGAAGTCACAGCAAGGCCTTCGGCGACCGACGTTCCCCAATACCCCACTCCTATTCGACTTGGAGGAAAACTCTACAATTATAATCCGAATACCCATTCGTTTAGCGTTAACTTTTCTCATGAGTTGACTAACGGCTGGACAGGCTACGGTAACTTTGATTATACCTACAGATCCAAGTCAAGCGGCTTCGCCGCTTACACGGCAGATCGTGATGCAACTGAGTACCCACAGGCTGTAAGCCCTTATAAGTACTCAGCTTTGACTGTTGGTATGGAAAAGAGTGGAGTTGATGTCAACTTGTCTATTACCAACTTAGGTGATTTCACGTCACCTTATTTGCCACTCTCTAGCAGACGCGTTGATAATCTTTTAATGTTTCCTAGGGCGGCACATCTAAATATTTCTTACGCTACGTTTTAATTATTTAGTAGTGAAATAGGAGGGCGTCTATATGGCGCCCTTTTTTGTGGATTGGGCTAGACAAAGCGTGAATATTGGATAATCAAAAAAGTCGCACAATCTCAACCACTAATTTGCTATTCCTCTTCGATGGCTATTGCCCGAACCCAAGTGCCCTCCATCCTCTCGACGTTGAGTGGTAGGCTTATAAAGAACACTCGATCCTGCTTAAGCGATCCTATATTCGCAAGGGGATATACTATCGGTATATTATTCCCAGTCATCGCTCTATGTGTTGGGCTGTTATCGGGCTCGGGTCCGTCGTAGTTTGTTTCCCATGAGATTCCTGGAACCCCGACCCCCAGCATCTTAATTTTCTTCTCTTCTGCCAGCCAGTATGCCGTATCCCCAACAAGTGTAGGTTGTTCATCGCCGCTCCAGCAGCTCGTTAATAAAACGATGTCACCTTCGCGTACGTTTGAAAGATGCTCGGGAAGTATGGGACGCCCTCTTACATTATCCAGCACGCAGACACAGGCCTCGCCGTAGTAAGTGGTCAAAGGAACGTCCCAGATACCCTTCATTCCGTCAGGGAGGCCCGTCCAGTTGTCGTTATGTCTTACACCTAACTGGATGTGGGCGCCCATGTGACCGCTGAGCCCTCCTATAGGCCAGTCGCTAACGGTGCCAATATTTGCACCAACCAGATGTTCCATGGTGCCATCAGTCTCATTTATAGTTTCTTCACTGAGCCATTTGTGACCGTATGCATCATCGGTCCCCTGTTCGATCGACCCATCGATCCTGGCTACCCTCGCCACCAGCTCATCTGTAAGGTCTACAATTTTTTTTCCTTTCAAGCTGATCATATTGTTGCCCCCTGAGGTTCAAAAGCAACCGCTCGGACAAAGCTCGCTTCTAGCTTAGGAACATTTAGCGGCGCTCCGTAGAAGAAAACACGATCCGAACTGACGTTCTCAATATTGACGAGTGGATGAACAATCGGAATGTTAGCACCCAAAAGCATCCGTCTGATGGGAGAGTTGTCTGGTGCGGCGACCTTTAGGTCATACTGCCACTCAATACCGGGGTATCCCAGACCGAGCATCTTAATTTTCCGATCCTCTATTAACCACTTTGCGGTACGTGAAGAGAGCCATGGTTGCTCGAGACCGGAAAATGGACTTGTCATGAGAACGATATCCCCCTTCTGAACATTATCAAGATGCTCGGGGAGAATCTCCTGACCACGAATATCACCGGGCTCCGCTTTCGGGAGCCAGAACTTTTTTTTTGGATACTCCTTGGGATAATTTGATTCTTCTTCAACCGCCTTTGGCTTAAGGTGAGGGAGGTTACACACCGCAGCTTCTCCCATAAATGTATGGAGATCCATTTCCCAAATACCTTTCATCTCCTTTGGCGCACCTTTCCAATGGCTAATATGACCTTTCCCAGCCTGCACGTGCGATCCTAGGTGTGATG
>PCCK01000057.1 GCA_002731695.1 Porticoccaceae bacterium | reverse complement strand
TCGCTCTAGAGCAAATTATTTACACGATCACGCAGTTGCTTGCCCGGCTTAAAGTAGGGCACGTGTTTACCGTTTAGTTTCACAGAAGTTCCAGTTTTTGGGTTACGTCCCAATCTTGGAGCTCGATAATGTAAAGAAAAACTTCCGAAGCCTCGGACTTCTATTCTACGATTACTTGCCAAAGAGGTAGTCATTCTCTCCAAGATCATCCGGACCGCTAACTCTACGTCTCTAGGAGACAAATGATCTTGGCTAGCAGAAATTTTTTCTATTAGTTCTGATTTCGTCATTTGAATCGCCTTTTCATACCTCTTGGCAAAGGCCGCGCTTAGATCTCTCGATCACAAAAAACTTTAAACTTCTCTAATACTTATGATAATAGATAGATACAATAAAGCAAATTATATTTGATTAAAAAACACTAGTTTGTTTGTTTACAAGAGCTAGCAAAGCCGAGGAAACTATTTGTCCATCTGAGCTTTTATCAAATCCCCAATCGTGGTTGGCGCAGTCACAACCTCGGGCTCACTCTTACGATGTGCTTTAATCGCGGCTTTTTCTTCTGAAACATCTTTGGATTTAATCGACAAACTTATGGTCCGGCTTTTATTATCAACTAGCATAATTTTAGCCTCAATTTCTTCACCAACGGTCGCGAAAGATCGCGCATCATCTACACGATCTCGGGACATTTCCGCTGCCTTTAAAAATCCTGAGACATATTCTGTTAACTGAATTATAGCCCCTTTTTGATCAATCTCTTTGACCGTGCCTTTGACCACCGAACCTTTGTCGTAATTCTCAACGTAAACACTAAAAGGATCATCCAAAAGTTGCTTTATACCAAGTGAAATACGCTCTCTTTCGGCGTCTATACTTAGCACAACGGTATCCACCTCTTCACCCTTTTTAAAATTGCGCACTGCCTCTTCGCCAGAGTCAGTCCATGAAATATCGGAGAGGTGCACAAGTCCATCAATTCCACCGTCCAGACCAATGAAAATACCAAAATCCGTGATTGACTTGATTTTTCCTGAGATTTTTTTACCTTTCTCCATACTGCTAGCGAACTCATCCCAAGGATTTGGGAAACACTGTTTGATACCCAGAGAAATGCGTCGGCGCTCTTCATCAATATCCAGCACCATAACCTCCACATCATCCCCTAACTGCACTATTTTAGAGGGGTGTACATTTTTATTGGTCCAGTCCATCTCAGAAACATGAACTAGCCCCTCAACTCCATCCTCCAATTCAGCAAAGCAGCCATAGTCAGTCAAGTTAGTAATTTTTGCTGTCGCTCTGGCTCCCTCTGGATAACGACCTTTTATGTCTCCCCAAGGATCTTCCCCCATTTGCTTCATACCGAGAGATACTCTATTACGCTCCCTATCAAACTTCAGCACTTTTACATCGATTTCGTCCCCTACATTAATCATTTCTGACGGATGCTTGATTCGTTTCCAAGACATATCTGTAATATGCAGTAATCCGTCAATTCCACCAAGATCTACGAACGCCCCATAATCAGTGAGGTTTTTAATGACACCTTTAATAGACACACCTTCCTCAAGATTCTGAAGTAATGCATCGCGCTCTGCGGAATTTGCGCTCTCCATCACCGCACGCCGACTGACAACCACATTGTTACGTTTTGGATCTAACTTTATGACTTTAAATTCTAAATCTTTGCCCTCTAAATGCGTAATTTCTCGCAAAGGCCGAACGTCAACCAACGAGCCAGGCAAAAAAGCACGTAATCCCCTGACATCAACAGTAAACCCACCTTTTACTTTGCCACTAATGATTCCAATCACAGTTTCATCTGATTTATGAGCAGCCTCAAGATCAAGCCACGACTCAGCTCGTCGTGCTTTTTCTCTCGACAAGCGCGTTGCTCCAAAGCCATCCTCAACCGCTTCAAGTGCCACCTGAACTTCATCCCCGACCACCACTTCGACGGCACCTCTGTCATTATAGAACTGGTCTGCAGGTATCACTCCTTCGGATTTAAGGCCCGCATGTACAGTGACCCAATCCTTATCAATATCAATGATGACGCCCGTTATTATTGCACCAGGGTTCATCTCGACGGTTTTGAGACTTTCTTCGAACAATTCTTGAAAATTTTCACTCATTAAATTTTACCTTCAGAGTATGATCATTACGTTTGTAGTAAACCTTTCGCTTTCTCCAAACTTCTGTGTTTCGCATTACTAGTGAGTGCGACGTTATTAATTTCGTTGCAACCGAAGCCCACGTACTGGCAAAGCTTAGGCTGCTGGCTCATTTAAAAAATCCGCGGTCTACGAAAATGTTCATTACAGCTTCCACAACCTCCCCTGGCACCATATTGGTAGTATCAAGCTTGATAGCATCCTTCGCAGGCACCAGAGGAGAAGCACTTCGTTTAGCATCTCTGTCGTCTCGTTCCTCGAGCTGCCGCCAAATGGCCGGCAGACTAACATTATCCCCCCTAAGGAGCAACTGTTTATATCGTCGTTTTGCTCTAGTCTCTATATTCGCGGTTAAAAAAAATTTCAAAATAGCATTTGGAAATACAACAGTTCCCATATCACGTCCATCAGCAACCAACCCCGGTGAAATAGCGAAAAGTCGTTGACGCGCCGTCAGTGCCGCTCTTACTCCAAAGTCTAATGCCAATATTGACGCCCTTGACGCAGTGCTCTCAAGCGTCAGCTCTCGCGTTACATCCTCGCCCTCTAAAAAAAGTTTAATAATTGATGTAACCTCAACTTGGAAGAATATATCTAAGTTATTCGTAAGCTTTTTAAGTCCTTCTTTATCGTTTAACTCAACATCATGACGTTCTGCTGCCAAAGCTAGTGCCCTATAAAACAGGCCGCTATCAAGATAATTGTATGATAACTTTTTCGCTAAGCTGACTCCCAAGGTACCCTTACCCGCCCCGCTCGGTCCATCTAAAGTCACAACATTTACAATGCTCATAACTACTGGCTCTCCGCGACCAAATCAAGTCCTATCTCGCTAGATAGTTGAACAAACGTAGGAAAAGATGTAGCCACATTTTTACAATTCAAAACACAAATTTCAGACTCGGCTCTCAATGCTGCAATGCTGAAAGCCATTGCAATCCGATGATCACCTAAGCTGTCTACTTCACCGCCACCAATTGCACCGCCAATTATGGTTAGGCCGTCTGTCGCAGGGAATACCTCTATCCCCAATATCTTCAGCCCATCGGACATGGCTTTTATACGATCACTTTCTTTTACACGGAGCTCGGCTGCACCTGTTAGCCGAGTAGTGCCCGTGGCACATGCGGCAGCTACGAAGATTACTGGAAACTCATCGATTGCTAGTGCAACTTGATCTTCTGGAATATCAATTCCCACTAAAGATCTATATTTTATTTGTATATCCGCAACCGGCTCTTTTCCATAATTGGAAGTATACAAAAACTTAATATCTGCTCCCATCATCCTTAAGATGTTCACTACGCCGACGCGAGTCGGATTGACGCCTATATTCCTTAACAAAACTGAAGATCCGGGAGTTATAGCCGCAGCAACCATAAAAAAAGCAGCGGAAGAAATATCAGAGGGAATCTCTATACACTTCCCAATTAACTTCTTATCACCCCGAATAACGATCTTAGACTTTTCAGTTGTCACATCACATCCAAACTCCTTTAGCATACGCTCTGTGTGATCCCTTGTCGGAGCTGGCTCAGTAACGGAACACTCTCCGTTGACATAAAGACTCGCCAAGAGAATGCTTGACTTGACCTGCGCGCTAGCCATCGGCATATCATAGTCTATACTTTTAAGGTTTCCACTGCCTTGGATTTTTACTGGCGGAAATCCATCTGCTAAAGTCTCAATACATGCACCCATTCGCTTCAGAGGAGTTGCGATTCGATTCATAGGACGCTTTGACAGCGAAGCATCTCCCACCAACTCAACTTCAAAATCTTGGCCAACTAAGAGACCGCTTAGAAGTCGCATAGATGTTCCAGAATTACCAAGATAAAGCGGTTGAAGGGGCTTCTGAAGACCATTTAAACCCGCGCCATAAATTAATAATTTCCCCTCGGAAGGGCCCTCTATTACCACTCCCATATCCCGGAACGCCTGCAAAGTGGCTAGAGTATCCTCGCCCTCCAAAAAACCAGCAACACTGGTTAATCCCGTTGCTATAGCACCAATCATAAGGGACCTATGTGAAATTGACTTGTCGCCGGGGATTCTCAATTCAGCACAACAATGTCCTCCTGGTCTTATAAGGTATTTAATTTCGCAAGAGTCTTTTGAACCATCAGAATTACCTCGGTTCTTAAACACATTTGGATGGATGCCAATAAGGTGCTTCCGCGCGCTCTGAGCCTTGGTAAAGATTTCCATCAAGGTATTTGAATCACAAGAATCTACGGCATTTCGCAAAGCATGGAGATCGGTTAATGAGCAGTCCAACGCATTTACTATAGCCCGTCTGTTCGTTAACGCAATATCTCTCCACATTCTTGGATCACTAGCGGCAATTCGAGTAAAATCTTTGAAGCCCCCAGCAGCAAAACGAAAAATATCTTGATGATCTGCGCGTGACGCCAAGGTTCCAACAAGAGAATATGCGAGCATATGCGGAAGATGACTTGTTGAAGCAAGAATTTCGTCATGACGAGAGGTATCCATACAACACACTGAAGCTCCAAATTCTTCCCAGAAGCGTTTCACAAGCTCAAGATTTTTTGAACCAGTTTTTAAGGTGGGAGTTAAAATAACGAGATGGTTAGCAAATAATTCGGGGTCCGCTGCCCCCAATCCACTTTTTTCAGACCCCGCTATAGGATGACCTGGAACATACTGAGATGGATTACAATCATAGAGTGCTTTCGCGGTTTCGACTGTATACCCCTTCACACTACAAACGTCGCTTATGGTAACACAGTCTCGCAATAATCTTTGGCACTCCCTCAAGACACTCTCAAATTCTAGCGTAGGCACGCAAATTAGTATCAGATCGTTCTTATTTAGATTTAATGAGATCTCACATAAGTCCTCGACTGCTCTATCAATTACCCCCGAGTTTTTTGCTGCTATAACGATAGAAAACTGTCGATTTAATCCGATTACCTCATGACAGATTTTTTTCTTTTTCGCTGCAAGAGCAACACTTGCACCTATTAATCCCAGTCCGATTATAACAAGACGGTTAATAAGTACGTCTTTTACTGGCAGTTCATCCCTCATATACACACTCGGTTTCTAGACATTTACTAAGATTTATTAAAAATTGTGTATGCCAACCTAGAGAACTGATTGAGGATAAGAACCGAGAAGCTTTATAGAAATACTCTGGTTTTTCAACTTTTCTAACAACTGATCAATTCTCTGCTCATCACAATGACCGACAAAATCAATAAAAAAAATATAAGACCACTTGCTTCCTTTCGCGGGCCGGCTCTCGATTCTTGTTAAGTCAACACCGGCAGCATAAAAGATCTTCAATAGACCAAAAAGTGATCCCGGTTTATTATGCATCGAAACTACGATTGAGGTTTTATCGTGCCCGCTTGCCAATACTCTTTCTCGACCAATAATCAAGAATCTCGTAGAATTGTCTGACTGATCCTCAATTTTACTCTCTAACTGTCTTAACCCATATATGTCACAAGAGGAAAGGCTTGCAATAGCCGCAGAGTTCCATTCTCCCTGCGCCAATTTAGCTGCGATAGCATTACTACTAACAGAAATTTGCTCAATTTTTGGATAATTTGAGTCCAACCATTTCCTGCATTGTGCTAAAGATTGCGCATGAGAATATACCCGAGTAATTTTTTTCGCATCCGAATTAGATCCGATAAGCAAATAATGATGAATCCGCAGCTCAACCTCACCAACAATTGATAGCGTCGAATCTACAAAATTATCCAGTGTCTGACTTACCATGCCCTCTGTAGAATTCTCAACAGGTACCACACCGAAGTCACACTCTCCAGCTGCGACTTCTCGGAAAACGCAATCAATAGCCGACTGCGGCGCGTTTATGACAGATTTTCCAAAATGCTTTAATGCCGCCTCATGCGTGAATGTTCCCTCTGGTCCCAGAAATGCAACTTTTAAGGGCCTTTCCATCGACAGACACATAGACATGATTTGTCTGAATACCAGCGCCAAATCTTCGTTTGTTACAGGACCAGTATTCGCTTCCATCACACGTCGTAGGACTTGCGCCTCTCGTTCTGGTCGATAAAAGCTATTATCCCCCTGTTCTCGTTTCAGCTCTCCAACTCGTTGAGCACATCTCGCACGATTATTTATTGCTTGACTAATTTGGTTATCGATAACGTCTATCTCAGATCGAATACTGGAAAGAAGGTCCTTGTCTTTCATATTAGAAATTTATCTCGCGTATATTAAGCCCCATCAGATCTTTCAAGAATATCCATTTCTTCCGCTTCAGCAATTCGCGCTAAACTCACCAAACGCTCACTGTGTTTTAAACGAATCACTCTTACTCCCTGCGTATTTCTACCGACCACTGAAACTTCCTCAGAGCGCGTCCTTACCATTGTCCCTTGATCTGAAATCAACATTATTTGATCTCCAGCAAAAAGTTGAGTCGCACCCACAAGTGGGCCATTGCGATCACTTGCCTGAATGGCAATCATTCCTTTTCCACCTCGACCTTTAGTCGGAAACTCCGAACATTCGGTACGTTTACCAAATCCATTATCACAAACTGTCAACAAGTACCCATTTTCTTCTGGTATGACCATCGAAATCACTTTGGCTCCATCTGTCAGCCGCATACCTCTGACTCCCTTTGATACACGACCCATCGGACGCACATCTGAGCTTGCGAAACGAACTGCTTTGCCTTCGCTGCTAAACAACATAATATCTTGCCTATCACTTATCACAGCAGTCCCAACTAAAACATCTCCCTCAACAAGCTCAACCGCACGCAACCCTGCCTTGCGAGGATTAGAGTATTGAGATAGCTGCGTCTTTTTTACTGTTCCATTAGCTGTTGCCATGATGACGTAATGGTCGACGCTGTAGCCCTCAACTGGCAATATAGAGTTTATCCTTTCTTCAGCATCTAACGGAAGTAAATTTATCACCGGCCTGCCCTTCGAGTTCCGACTAGCAACAGGAATCTGATACACCTTTAGCCAATATACTTTTCCGGCGCTCGTGAAGCATAGTATCGTTGCGTGCGTGCTTGCAATTAATAAGTGCTCCACAAAATCGGCCTCTTTCACCGCAATAGCAGATTTACCCATTCCACCGCGTCTTTGTGCTTGATAGTCGGAGAGAGGCTGTGTTTTCGCATACCCCCCATGAGATATGGTAACTACCCGGTCTTCTTCAGCAATCAAATCCTCGACAGTGAGATCATGCTGTGATTCCACTATCTGAGTTCTCCTCGGATCACTGAAATCCGTGATAACACTCTCCAATTCATCCTTTATCACAGCCATTAGCTTTTGGGTGTCTGACAAGATGTTCTGGTATTCTGATATCTCATCAAACTTTTGCGTCGCCTCATCCAATATTTTTTGTTGTTCCAAACCTGTAAGACGATGTAATCTTAAATCGAGAATGTCGCGAGCCTGATTAGGAGATAAATAATACTGTCCATCGATTAATCCAAATCCATCTTCGCTAGGGAAAATATTAACCGAAGACTCATTACCAGCTCTCTCCAGTAGCGCCTCTACCGAACCCGGAATCCACGCTCTCCCCAAAAGTGCCGCCCTTGCTTCAGCGGGATTTTCAGCGTTTTTAATAACAGATATTATGATATCAATATTTACCAGAGCTATTGCAAAGCCGGCAAGGGTATGTGACCGCGCACGCGCTTTCCGTAACAAAAAAATACAACGTCTGGTAACTACTTCGCGTCTATGCGAAATAAAAGCCTCAAGTAATTCCTTGAGATTTAAAATCTTTGGCTGACCATCAACTAATGCAACGATATTTATTCCAAACACGCTTTGTAATTGAGTCTGTGCATATAAATTATTTAGCACAACTTCACCAATCTCTCCTCGCTTGATTTCGACAACAACTCGTAATCCATCTTTATCTGACTCGTCTCGCAATTCAGAAATTCCCTCAATCTTTTTCTCTTTCACCAGTTCCGCAATTCGCTCGATTAAGCGTGCTTTGTTTAACTGATATGGAATCTCCGTGACAATGATAGACTCTCGACCACTTTTATCGTTAATTTCAACACTCGCTGATGCTCTAACGTATATCCGGCCTCTCCCAGTCTTATAGGCTTGAACAATGCCAGCTCTTCCATTGATTATTGCGCCGGTTGGGAAATCAGGTCCGGGTATATGTTCCATTAACTCATCAATAGTGATCTCGTTGTTCTCAATCAAAGCGAGACACCCTTTGATAATATCCGAGAGATTATGAGGTGGTATGTTAGTTGCCATACCCACCGCGATGCCCGACGATCCATTTACTAATAAGTTTGGAATGCGAGTAGGCATGACGACTGGTATTGACTCAGATTCGTCATAGTTGGGTTGAAAGTTAACTGTTTCCTTATCTAAATCCTCGAGCAACGCATGCGCTATCCTCGTCATTCGAATCTCGGTATATCTCATTGCAGCAGCAGAATCACCGTCGATTGAGCCAAAATTTCCTTGTCCGTCGATTAACATGTGTCGTAACGAGAATGATTGTGCCATACGAACAATGGTGTCATAGACCGCACTATCACCGTGAGGATGATACTTACCAATAACATCACCTACGATTCGAGCAGATTTTTTGTAAGGCTTATTCCACTCGTTATTTAACTCGTGCATCGCAAAAAGCACTCTTCTATGGACCGGCTTGAGCCCATCTCTAACATCAGGCAATGCTCTCCCTACTATCACGCTCATCGCGTAATCAAGATAAGATTGCTTCAGTTCTTCTTCAATCTTGACGGGTACAATATCTTTCGCCAAATTACTCATATGTCTCCATGTATATCGTTGACTACTCGCAAGTTCACATAGTCCATTACTCTTGGAAAAACAACCACAAAAACGACTCTCTATTTGTATATAATAATAACATATTGTGTGGCTTTGCGGCGCAATTATATTCGAGAGAAATGAACGATCGAGTTCAGAAAATTCTCAAAATCCGTTGTAACATAGATGTAGCAGCGGGTAATCCTTGAGTGGCATGAGGAGGTGCCAGTGTTTATTGATACTTTACTAAACTGTAGGTGGGTCATTCCAATAAGTCCAGAAAACCATGTGTTTGAGAGGGTCTCAATTGCAATTCATAATCAGAGAATAATCGCAATTTGCGAACAATCAGAGGCTTTAGAGAAGTTCGAAGCGGCCGCAACCTATTCATTGGACCGACACTTAGTTATGCCGGGGCTGATCAACAGCCACACTCACGCATCCTTGAATATACTAGCAAAAATCATTTTTAAGCAGCCTAACAACGATTGCTCTGAAACCTTACCAAAGGTGCTGGCTAGATATTCAATTACTCCTCAACTCGTGCGTGATGGAACGCAAATTGCCATCGCCGAAATGATAAAGACTGGTACAACATGCTTCGCGGATTTAGCCCTTTTTTCAAATATCGCGGCAAACGTCGTCAGAGAGTGTGGAATGAGAAGTCAAATTAGTTTTCCCATGACCGAGTATTCAAAGCTAATCAATAACAGCTGGGAATCTCAGATGAGTGACGGTCTCCGACTGTTTGATGATTACAAGGATAGCGCACATGTAAGAGTGGCTTGCGCACCACAATCAATCTCGTCATTAAATAATGATAAACTCACCGATCTAGCCACCTATGTTCATGAAATAGAACTTCCTTTACAAATCGATGCGCACAACAGCCTTGAAGAAATTTCATCTTCAACGAAAAACTTCAATGCAAGACCAATTCAAAGATTAGCGGAATGTGGACTCCTCACACCGCAAAGTCAATTGACTCATATAACTCAACTTGAAAAAAGCGACTTACTACTCTTGAAAGAGTCTAATAGTCACATTATTTATTGTCCTCGATTCAACCTCATACAAACAGTTGGATTCCGTCCACTTGAGGAGGCTAAAAAGATGGGCATTAATGTTGCACTAGGGTCTGGTGGATTCACACGAGATCTTTCATTCGATTTGTTCAATGATTTACAATTCGCATTGCTGCTAAGCAAAGCATCAACCAACTATGGTTTGTCTTTATCACCGCATCAATCACTTCGTATGGCTACTCTAGACGGAGCGACAGCTCTGGGTTGGCAGGAAGAAATTGGGACACTTGAGCCCAACAAACTCGCCGATATTATCGCAATTGAAATTAATTACATTGAAGAGCAAACTATTAACAACCTTGCGGCCGGATTAGTGCATAAAAGTTATAATCATCGGATCACCCACAGCTTTGTTGGAGGCCGGCCCCTGATGATAAATGGTAATCTTGAGACATTGAATGAAGAGCTCTTGCTACGAAAACGTAAAAACTGGGCAAAAAGTGCGATTAATGTTGATTTGTAACAAAAATCTGACTCCAAACTTGGTGAATTAATGAATAACATCGACTTAACCGAAGTAAAGAAATTTAACTCGACTAATAGCGATTGGTGGAATTGCAACGGAGACTTTAAAGCGCTGCATAAAATCAATCCATTGCGAGCGAATTGGATAGACCAAATGTCACCCATAGCGGGCTGTGACGTTTTGGATGTGGGATGCGGAGGTGGAATCTTATCAGAGGCTCTTGCCAGACGTGGAGGCAACATCACAGGAATTGATATTGCGCGAGCCGCCTTGGATATTGCTAAAAAACATAGTTTTGAATCTGGGCTAAAAATAAATTATCAACTTTCAACTGCAGAAAACTTCGCCTCCAACCACTCTGAAAAATTTGGCATAATTACATGCTTGGAGGTGTTAGAACACGTCCCAAACCCGATTGCAGTCGTAGAGGCTTGCGCCACACTCCTCAAACCCGGTGGAAGTGTATTTTTCTCCACCATTAATAGAAATGTTAAATCGGCTATATTCGCTATATTGGGCGCTGAATATCTGTTACGCTTGCTGCCTATTGGAACTCACCAACACCACAAATTTATTCGACCATCCGAACTCGCCAAATGGGCTAGAGGATTTGAGCTAAAAATAGAGACCATCACTGGATTATCCTTTAATCCTTTCACAAGGAACTTCCAACTTGTGCCGGATCAAGTGGACGTCAATTACATTATTCACGCGAAAAAACTAACCTAAGAAAATTCTTGGATAGTAATTACGATGATCGATTTTAATGGTCTACTTTTTGATTTAGATGGAACGGTGCTTGATACAGCACCTGACTTTGTGACCACTATAAACACCCTCTTAAAAAGATACGATCGTGTCCAGCTCGACTCTGAGGCCGTGCGGAACAGAGTTAGTGATGGTTCAATCGGATTACTAGAACTTGCATTTAACATTTCACCCACCGACTCAAACTTCGAAACACTGCAGAGCGAACTTTTGACTATCTATTTTGAACATGCTGGAAAGAAAACGAAAATGTTTCCAAACATTAACGAAATATTAACCGAATGCGACCTCAGAGCAATACCATGGGGCGTAGTTACAAATAAACACTGGTTATATACCGAGCTTTTGTTAACTAGACTAAATCTAATTAATCGTGCCCACTGTGTGATCTGCTCCGATCATGTTAAAGAGCCCAAGCCACATCCCGAATCACTGGAACTTGGCATTAAGCATTTAGGCTTAAGGGCAGATGAGTGTATATACATAGGCGATCATTCAAGAGATATATTAGCGGCTAAAAATGCGAAGATGCGATCCATTGTGGCTGCCTGGGGGTACATAAATGAAAATGAAAATATTTCTTATTGGGATGCCAACTGGATTACACTTACTCCTAAGAAACTCTTTGATCTTCTTTTTTAAGGAACTGGAAGATTGACAAAGTTTCCTATCTCCTCATACACAGCACCGAGTGATTTATTGAGCGGACGTGTTATTTTGATTACTGGCGCAGGTAGTGGGATTGGGAGAGCCGTAGCGATTTCAATCGCTCAGCATGGCGCAACAGTATTGCTTGCGGGTCGCAACATCAATTCTCTTGAGAGTACTTACGACAAAGTATTGCGCAAAGCGGGTCCCAGAGCAGCGATATGTCCTCTCGATTTGGAGTATGCAAAAGACTCTGACTACGTTGAATTAAAAAATCAAGTAGAGGTCCAGTTCGGAGCTTTGGATGGGTTAGTGAATAACGCAGCGATTCTGGGAGATAGGATGCCGCTTAACCAATACAAGTCAGAGCTCTGGGAAAAAGTAATTCACACTAATGCAACCGCGCAGTTTCTGCTCACTCGATCATTAATGCCTCTTCTAGAACAATCCAGTCATGGCGCATCTGTCATTTTCACCACCTCTGGAGCAGGGCAAGCGGGGCGCGCATTTTGGGGCGCATATGCCGTTTCAAAGTGTGCAGTGGAGGCACTTATGCGAGGCTGGGCCGCGGAACAAGAAAACTTGGGGAAACTTAGGATTAATGCCATTAATCCAGGACCTACGCGCACGGCAATGCGTTCAAAAGCGTATCCTGCAGAAAATCCAACTAACTTAATAAGCGCCGATCAAATTACTTGGGCATACCTGTACTTGCTTGGTGATGATAGTCTTGGGATCAACGGAAAAACAATACACGCCCAATTGTGAGACAAACCGCTTGTAACGCTCGTTAAATCTACTAGTTTCTTTAGAGGTATTTTTGGGCCTGTTGATGAGAACAATCAACATATCTGTGGACAAAAACGTCGTTGAGGATTCTTCGTTACTCTTTCAAGCTCTTTTTTTTCTTTGATGACTACTATTATTTCCTCTGGCTCGCAATTTTTTTTCTTTGCGCTTCCGCATATGTTTGTAAATTTCTTTTTCCGGATAACTCTTAGCTTCAAGCTTGACAATACCCAACAAAGACTTAGTTTGAAATTCGTCTAAAAACATGAATTCACCTTTGCGAACAATAGAAGGTAATTCAATTGGTCCAAAACTAATGCGCTTTAAACGATTAACTTCAACACCTTGCGATTCCCACAAGCGCCGCACTTCACGCTTTCGGCCTTCTGAAATGGTAACACGATACCATTTGTTGGATGAATTAATCTCATTATCGGAACGATAATCCAGATTCGCCTTTACGGAGTCAAACTTGCCAATTCCATCGTCCAGAGCAACGCCTTTGATTAAACGAGTAATCATTGAAAGGTTGACAACTCCGTATATCCTTACGAGATATTGTCTAGAAATTTCATAGCTAGGATGCATGAGGCGATTTGCCAATTCGCCATTATCCGTGAATAAGAGTAACCCGCTGGTGTTGACATCTAACCGACCTACAGATATCCAACGCCCTGTGGATAAACGCGGCAATTGCTCATAGACCGTCGGACGCCCTTTTTTATCGATTGTGCTGCATATCTCTCCCTCCGGTTTATTGTACATTAAAATCCTTGTATACCCTTGAGAGGCACTTGGTATTAATTTGCCATCCAACACAATTTTGTCCGAGGAGACTGCTCGGTCACCCACCTTAGCAATCTTACCGTTCACAAATACTCGTCCTTGAGCAATCCAACGCTCCGCCTCACGGCGAGATCCAAGACCAGACATAGCAAGCACTTTGTGAATTTTGTCAGACATCGATTTTTCCAATTGATTTTGTCTCTATAAAGGCGCTGGTACCAAGTGGCATCTCTAGAACTGACTCACTGGCTCTAGCGCTCTATCACCCCATCACTGGCTCTTTCCAGTGAACCGAGCGTCGAATAGTGTCCACCCTCAATAGTTGTAACGCCTGTTAATTTTGGTAACTGCTCAAGATCGCTCAAATTAAAATAATTTAAGAACTGCTTTGTAGTCGCATAAAGGGCCGGCTTTCCTGGCACGTCACGATGCCCCACAATTTTTATCCACTCTCGTTCAAGTAATGTTCTAATCATATCTGAACTTACTGCCACTCCGCGCACTAACTCAATATCCCCACGAGTGAGCGGTTGCCGGTATGCAATTAGTGCGAGAGTTTCAAGCATTGCATTAGAATAACGCTTCGGCTTTTCCTCCCAAAGTCGATGCATCCAACCGGCTAGCTGCTCCCTAATTTGAAACCGAAAACCGCTAGCAACCGCCACTAATTCATAACCTCGATCTCGGCAATCTAATTGGATATCCTCGATAGTTGCCAATATTTGATCTTTGTGCGGCCTTTCCGAGTCAGAAAATAGTTGTTCTAAATCTTTGATCGCCAAGGGCGTTGGAGACGCAAGTAAAGCACCTTCAATAATTTGACGAAGCAACAAAGATTTCATAATTCTTGCGCTCTAACGTAGATTATCCCGAAAGAATCGGGCTGAACGATTTCTACTAACCTTTCTTTCATCAACTCCATCATGGCCAAAAACGTAATTACAACTCCCAACTTTCCCTCTGAAAGATCGAATAAACTTCCAAAGGTGACAAACGATTGATTGTTTACATGCTTTAAAATGTCGGCCATACGCTCACGAGTAGAGATAAATTCCTTAGAGATCTCATGATGCTGCGACAAACGAGAGCGCTCAGACACCGATTGCAAAGCCTTTTTAATGTCATCCAAAGTAACGGTTGGTTGCAAGATAACGCGCTCTGGACCGCTAAATTCTGCTCGAGCTAGAAAAACATCACGATCAAGTCGCGTTAACTTATCCATATTCGTGGCCGCGTTCTTAAATATCTCATATTCTTGAAGCCTTCGAATTAATTCCGCGCGAGGATCCACCGCCTCGTCACTGATTTCACAGACTCGGGGAAGTAGCATTTGAGATTTAATTTCTGCTAACATAGCAGCCATAACTAAGTAGTCCGATGCCAACTCAAGCTTAAGACCATGCATAAAGCCAATATAGGCAGTGTATTGCCGCGTTATCTCCAAAACATCAATATCTAAAATATCCAAGTTCTGTCGTCTTATTAGGTATAGCAATAAATCTAGAGGTCCCTCAAAGGCTTCAAGGATTATTTCCAACGCATCAGGTGGAATATAAAGGTCATCAGGAAATACGGAGAGCGTTTGCCCTTGCACAACCGCAAAGGGCATTTCTACTTGCCGCGGAAAGGCATTATTTGGGATTTTTTTAGGCTTTATCCGAGACAAAGAAGTCCTTTTCGCGTAATTTTCTGCTAACCCAAGTTCGTTTTAACAAATCATTGCTCAATGCAAGGTTACTTTATTTAAGGTATATTCCCAAGCTTACATTATTGAGTCCAAATCACCTAACCCCGCGCGAATAAGTTTCGGTACCTGCCCCGTCAAATCAACAACAGAAGTAAGCTCAATACCGCAATATCCTCCATTAATGATGCCATCAACAACACTTTCAAAGCGTTGCCTAATTTCATCAGGGTCTGATAAACCATATGGATCATTCTTTATTGCAAAAGTAAGGCTCATTAGAGGCTCATCGAGCTCGGTCAATAGCGCCATAACAATATTATTTTGCGGTATTCTTATCCCCACCACCTTCCTTTTGGGCTGAAACAATCGAGTAGGTAAAGAGGAGGAAGCTGGCAATAAAAAAGTAACGGGCCCTGGAGTCTTTGCCTTCAAAATACGGAAATTACTGTCGCTTACTTTGGCGAACTTTGCAACTTCAGAGAGATTTCGACATAAAAGTGTAAAATCTTGATCTTTCCCAATCCCACGAATCATGCGAATCCGATCAACAGCACGCTTTTCACCAATTTTACAACCTATCGCATATACTGAATCAGTCGGATAAATCAGTATACCGCCTGAATTAAGTATATCGGTGATTTTCTGGATTAAACGAATTTGTGGATTCGCGGGATGAATTGTTAAAAACAAACTCATTAGTAATTCCTGTGTGCCAAACTTGATATTGCTTGTGCTTAATTATAATTTTTAAGCATAATAGAGGTATAGAGTCCAGACGAAAGTGAACTGAACATTACCTAATAAACGCGATAAGTCTACAAATTTTAACGAGAGTTGGACAAGTTCTCCTTAAGGACTTACGGAAAAATAGAGTTATAACTTAAACATGAATTATTCTGACAGTCCCAAGATCGAAGACGGAAGTGACGTTAAAAACACAAAACCTGTTCCTCAGGAGAATTTATTCCTCAATTTCGCGTGTAATTTAATAATACCTTCTTTCACCTTCATGAAACTTAGCGGCGAGGATTATTTAGGAATAAAACTCGCGATAATAACCGCCTTAGTATTTCCTTTACTTTATGGCATTCGGGATTTCATAGTAAGAAAAAACATAAACTTTTTTTCTGCCCTCGGTGTGATCAGTGTTTTATTGACGGGAGGCATTAGTCTAATGGAGCTAAATGCTCACTACATTGCCATCAAAGAGGCTTCAATACCCTCCATTTTTGCAATTGCTACCCTTATGTCCCTGAAATCATCAAAGCCCGTAATACGTATATTTGTTGAATTTGTTTTCGATATAGAGCTAATTAATGAGTCACTAAGGATTAATGAATGCGGTACAGAATTTGAATCTCTTTTAGTTAATGGCTCTTGGATTCTCGCGGCCGGTTTTTTAATTTCGGCTATTTTAAATTACTCATTAGCGACCATAATTTTGACCGCTCAACCGGGAACCGTGGCCTTCAACGAACAACTTGGCACAATGTGGGCGCTCAGTTTTCCCGTGATAGCATTGCCGGTAACGCTCATCTTGGTCGCAAACCTTTATTATCTTCTGATGGGTATCAAACGCATTACAGGCCTTCCGCTGGAAGATTTACTGAAGAACAAAACGACAACCTGACATATGTGGTATGTAATTAACTGTGAGGATTTTCCAGCCACTATAGAATTAAGATCATTGGCGAGAAAAGAGCATCTAGCCAGATTGGAGCAATTAAAAGACTTGGGGCGACTATTACTAGCAGGACCATACCCAAAGATTGATAACGCAAATCCTGGAAGACATGGTTTCAAAGGAAGTTTAATAATTGCTGAGTTTAGCTCACTGCAAGAAGCAGAAACATGGGCGAGTGAAGATCCATATTTAAGAGTGGGCGTCTATAAAAAAATTGAAGTGAATCCCTTTAAACATGTACTACCGTAATCTTATTAAAAATGACACCTAATTACTCATGCCTATTGGAGCATGATATCACCCCAAATTAAAAGAGAAATCTTATGCTAAAACTGATGCTTTATGGGCCACTGCTTGCTTTAGGTATCCTTACCAAGATCGGGATTTCCCAAGAACTTCGAGAATCCAATGATAATCATGCCGAAACAATCATTATTGAACGCAACAACATTGATTCTATAAATGAAAACGAATATGACGAAGACTTTGACATTAAAACGTTAGATGAATCAACTGGATCGCAAGCCCGATCGACCACCGATGGCAGTCAATCGGCCATCGTAGCAAGTAATGTACAACACAGGCGGGGTTACATAAGTGATGTTTACTATGTTCCGGTTAGAAGTGTACCCAATAGAAATGGAAAAGTTACCCATAACGGTCTCAAGAGCGGTACACCAGTAACAGTAATTGACAACGATGGGCAATGGAAAAAAATCCTCACTGACTTCGGTCAGCAGGGTTGGATTGAGAAACGATTCATATCAGAAAGTCCAATCTCAGCCACTTTACTGACCGAAGAGCGAGAAGCTAAAAAAATTTTAGAGCAAATGTTGAAAGAGGAACAAAGCACCTCTGAGAGGTTTAAAAACGCTCTCGCACTAAAAAACGATCAATTAAAATCTTTAGCACTTGACCAAAAAAACGAAGGGGAAAAAGCTACCAGCAACAACGATGACGCTACCAACTCGGTAACCGATGAAAATATTCAGCGAATGGTTGAAAGAAACCATTTGCTCATCCAAGAAAATGATGTGTTAAAAGCTCAACTGCAGTCGTCATATCAAAACGAAGGACGCCAGTTTTTCCTGTATGGTGGCATATTAGTTTTTTTAGGGGCCCTCTTGACAGCGCTCATTCCAAAGATCCGGGGAAGAAGGCGCTTATCCAATTGGCAATAAGGTAAACGATAGTGAATAAAAATCTTAGTCGTCGGACCAATATAAGTCTACTTATTTGGTGCATCACTGTTTCCCAGGTCGCAGCAGGTAAATGTAACAAAGTTGAATTTATTACAGACTCTGGGAAATTTAGCATCGAAATATATCCCGATGATGCCCCACTTACATCCGCGAACTTTCTAAGATTAATTAACGATTTTCACTATGATGGGCTAATCTTTCACCGAGTAGTACCCGGATTTGTGATCCAGACAGGTGGGTATACCTTCGATTTTACGCCCCGTAAGAGCCAAACTCCTCCCGTACAAAATGAGGGTACTCATAAATTAAAAAATGTCCGAGGAAGTGTAGCTATGGCGAGGACTTCAGATCCGCATAGCGCGCAATCACAGTTTTTTATAAACATTGCAGACAATCCATCGCTTGATTCATCCGCAACTCGTCACGGTTATGCTGTATTTGGCAAAGTAGTAGACGGAATGGCCACAGTTGATGCTATCGCAGCTAAAAAAACCCAAAGCAACAGCTTATTTAAGGATGTACCAATCGCGCCAATAAGGATTCTTAAAGCACGAGAACTTCAACAAAGACTTTGTAATGTGTCGGTCGCCAATGAAACTCAAGTATCGGGATGAATGTAAAATGATTGCTCTAAGCGTAAATGTTAACAAAATTGCTTTACTTCGGAATTCTAGGCCGGGGAATTTCCCATGTGTGCTTACATTTGCTCAAAGTTGTATCCACCTTGGAGCACATGGGATCACTATCCATCCTCGGCCAGATGAGCGACACATAAGGCCGACAGATGCAAGACAACTCGCCCATCTTATTGCCCCGCTGAAGGATATTGAGCTGAATATTGAAGGTAATCCCTTTTGTATGCCGACTGGAAAATACCCTGGATTCTTGGCTTTGATAGAAGACACAAAGCCCGATCAATGCACATTAGTTCCGGACAGCAGTGATCAGTTAACTTCCGACCACGGTTTCAATTTGCGAGAATACGAAACCCAACTTGTGCCAATTATCAACCGAATAAAATCCCTTGGAGTTCGTACTAGTATTTTCATAGATCCAGATCTGGAGCAAGTTAGGAGAGCCGCCCGAATAGGTGCCGATCGTATTGAACTATACACCGGCCCTTTCGCCCAAGCTTGGGGCAGTGAATTATCGGAACAAATATTTTTGCAATACTTGGCCGCCGCAAAGTTAGCAGCAGAGCTAGGAATGGAGGTTAATGCCGGTCATGATCTAAACTTACAGAATTTAAAACAATTTGCATCAATACCCGAGCTTACTGAGGTATCAATTGGTCATGCGCTGACTGTTGAGGCAATCACCCGAGGATTGAAAGATGCACTCCAAGCCTTCCGATCAGCGTTGAATTAGTTAGTCCGCTTTTTATCAATTGCTTGATTACTGTCAAAAATATTTTACAAAAACGATAATTTAAAAAACCTCAGAAAGGAGCGAGTGGGGTAAAAAATTAGGATGGTGAAGTATGAACAGAAAAGTCGACACCTTGCACTACATAGCAAAAAAAAAATCTCTTGAAAACTTGATCACGATATATGGGCGCAATATATGCCATGAAGTTCTATGCGATGAAAGTTTGAACATATACCGGCTTCATTTAGCAGACACAAATAAATACAGTAAGTCGCTTAAACAGCTCATATTACTAGCTAACAGCCGCAAAATAAGTATACGTTGGCATAGTCGACCCCAGTTGGCACGGATTTCACGAAATGGGAAACAAGATCAAGGTGTAGCCTGTGATATCCAATGCCCAGGGTACGGACATTACACAGAAATCATAGACTCCATACCATTGGGTCAGACCACCAAACTGATTGCTCTTGACGGGATTACAAACCCGATCAATCTTGGAATGATTATCCGTAGTGTAACAGCTAGTGGCGCATTTGGCATTTTGATCCCTTCAAAAAGGAACTCAGTTATTTCTCCTCTTGCGGTTAAAGCCAGCGCAGGAACAGCTTTCAAATGCAACATCCTTCGTTGCGAAGAGCTTGCAGAAGCACTCACTGACTTCAAAGAAAGGGGGTTTGAGGTAGCGATTCTCGATTCAAATGCCCCCACCACAATTTATGATTTCTCCCCCTCTTCTCCGATCATACACATTCTGGGAAATGAGACCCATGGTATAAGTTCGGCCGTTAGGCAAGTCGCCAACCATGCGCTCAGGATACCGTTAAATAGAGGTGTAGAATCTCTTAATGTTGCCGCTGTGGCTGCAATCCTCGTTTTTCAAAGGCGATCGAAAAACGCTTCCTCAACTTAAGAATCAGTTGTTCGGAGCTTCCAAAGTGGAGAAAGTAACGACATCCCAATTGCTAGAGTTACAGTAACTAAAGAAATAAATATAAAAGCAATGTTGATTCCGAGATCGTCTATTAAAAGACCGCATAACCAAGCTCCCAAAGGAGTGCCTCCAACTAAACATATCTGATAAATCGACAAAGCTCGAGCACGATAAGATTTAGAGATGTTGTTATGCAAAATAGTCCGACCCACGACCATCGACAATCCTGTAGAGAACCCCCACAAAAAAATTACTAAAAATAAAATCCAAAAAGGAGGAGAAAATGCGGTAAAAGCAAATAACGAACCACGCCAAAAGAAACTTATCACCATAAGTCTGCCTGGATTAACAAAATTATTTTTCCTCCTTGCAACTATAATATTGGCTAAAATTACACCAAAAGTAAAAAGTAATTGAAGCGCTGCCAAAAGCATAGCTCCGCCATCATAAACTTGCTTTACAAGAACCGGCATTCCCACCAAATAAACCCCGAAGGGTAATAATCCTGTTGCAAAAACAAGAAAAAGAAGGTGCAAAAAACTCTTATTATCAACAAATAATGTCAGACCATTTACCAAGTCTTTCCACGAAGGTTTACTCACTATTGGTTTTTTTGAAAAATTTTTATTTAAACGGTGGGCCCGCGAAATCAAATATGAGGCTAACCCGAACATGAAAATTTGAGTACCCAACAGAGCAGGCAGATCTATATAACCCAGCAATCCGGCAAACCCAAAACCAACTCCTTGTGCAATAAATTTGACTATTATAGATTTAGCCACAGACTGATGCATTACTTGTGACGGCGTAAAAACTAACAAACTTTCCCGAGCAGGTTGCACAAAGGCGTTCAAAAATCCAAACATAACTCCGCTCAAAATTAATAATTTAAACGTTAAAGTATCAAATTGGTATGACCACCAGAGCATTGTCAAGGGCATGCTATAAAGCATATACAGCAGTGATAACCATGCCCCACGATGAACTCGATCTGAAACCACTCCGCCGAAAAGAAGGAAAATTGTATTCGGAAGTAGGATAGCCATCTGTGCTAATCCTAACTGACTTGCTGATGCCCCGAGAACACCAATTACCAACCAAGGGAATAAAACGGAATGAATTCCGATAGCGATGCTACTAGCGCCAATCGCTCCTAAATAGTATTGAATAGAAAATATAGGGCTAGTCATGAGTCACGGCCAAATCATTGTCTGGACAACACAAATGAGAAGAAAACGACAAGACAAAAAGGATAATGTCCCTATCGACAAGTTTAAACGAGCGGTTTGGATGAGTATATTTATTTAAGCTTTTAAAAAGCAGAAAGATTCATAGTCGCGTCAAATTAGCTCGAAAGAGACAATAAAAGCGATAAAATTCGTAATTCTTAACGAAAGGGCTACGCTGAAAAATGTTCAAATGTCTGTTGTCTGTATATCTTCTAGAAATTGCAAAAACTGTTTTTCATCAAATACTGGAATATCAAGAGCCTTTGCCTTTTTCAGTTTAGAACCCGCTGCCTTCCCCGCTACTAATCGACTTGTTTTCGAAGAAACTGAATCAGAGACTCGCGCGCCCAATGCTTGTAATACACTTTTTGCCTCTTCTCGGTTGATTGATTCAATTCGTCCAGTGAATACCCAAACCTGTCCATAAAGTGGAATTTCTCGCACTCCATCAGCGGCAGTCAAAGGCCAATGAACGCCTTTTTTTTGGAGATCTTGAATAACTTTACATGTCTTCGGATTAGCAAAAAACATTTGAATATGCTCTGCTAAAACTGGGCCAATTCCATCAATCGCTAACAGCTCGTCTTCCCGCGCCGCCATAATTTCCTCTATCGATGCAAACTGCTGGGATAATAAACGAGCACAGTTTATGCCCACCTCTCTGATTCCGAGAGCATACAAAAATTTTTGTAAGGTAGTTTTCTTACTTTTCTCAATAGCATTAAGAAGGTTTCGTGCCGACTTACCTGCTAATCGCTCTAGTGGTGTAAGCATTGATAGGCTCAAGTCATAAAGATCCACAATCGACGTTATACAACCTGTATCAACTAACTGGTCAACCAACCGGTCACCGAGACCACTGATGTTCATTGCGCTCCTCGACGCAAAATGCTTTATCACTTGCTTCACTTGAGCAGCGCACCTCAGACTCCCAGAACAACGAGCGATAACCTCGGAGGGCAGATGAAGAATTGGTGATTGGCAAACTGGACAGAATTTTGGAAACAAGACTACAGTCGAATTTTCTTGCCTGCGCCCATGAACCACCCGAACCACCTGCGGAATAACATCTCCCGCACGACGCACGACCACAGTATCTCCCAAATGTAGACCCAATCTAGCTATTTCGTCAGCATTATGAAGCGACGCTCTGCTAATTGTTACACCACCAACAAACACAGGACTTAAACGGGCAACTGGTGTCACAGCTCCTGTTCTTCCCACTTGAAAATCAACTGCCAGTAGTTGAGAGGACGCTTCTTCGGCTGGAAATTTGCGTGCGATCGCCCACCGAGGCGATCGCGAGAGAAAGCCCAAAAATTTTTGTTTCTCAAGATCATTAACTTTTATAACAACACCATCAATGTCATAAGATAGTGAAGCCCTGCGCGTGAACAAGTCATGGCAGTAACTCTCACAAGCATCAATATTGGCCGCAAAAAAAATATCTGGATTAATCCTAAGACCCAATCGACCAACATACCTCAGCATTTCCCACTGCGTATCCGGAGACCCAGAGTCTGAGTACTGCTCCACGCTATATGCGCAAAAACTTAATGGTCTTTGAGCTGTGACTCTGGAATCAAGTTGTCGCAAACTTCCAGCTGCAGCATTTCGAGGATTTACGAAAGGCTTTTCACCACTCTTCTTCATAGAGACATTTAATTGCTCGAAACCCTGTCTCGTCATATAAATTTCACCCCGCACTTCAATGAGTCTGGGTGGAAGATCACTTATTAACTTGAGAGGAAGCGACTTGATAGTTTTTACATTTGAAGTTATGTCCTCTCCAGTAGCACCGTCTCCCCTAGTTGCGGCGCGTGCTAAAATACCGTCCTCGTAGATAAGACTAACAGCAACTCCATCCAATTTTGGCTCACATAGGTATGTAATATTCTCAGAACCTTTCAATCTTTCATGCACACGACGATCAAAATCCCTCAATGCTTTCGCACTAAAAGCATTGTCGAGTGAAAGCATGGGAACCGCGTGTTGCACTTGACTAAATTGAGGGAGTGGAGCTCCACCGATACGCTGTGATGGGGAATCTTTTTTGACCAACTGAGGGTACTGTTTTTCAACCAATATAAGCTTCCGCATTAACCCATCATATTCAACATCCGAAATACGTGGATCATCCAAAACATGATAATAATGATTATGCGTATGTAGGTCACTCACCAACTGTCTATAGCTGGTAACTATACCGTCATTTATCTTGGTCATGGACGTATATTTTTACTCAAATAAGTGCGTGGCGTCCGGCAACGTCACGCGCGCGTTGCCGATAATGATCGATTGTCTGAGGTGTGATCGAGCTTCGCGATTCGTCTAAAATATTGAGCTTTAGACTTTGGGCCACAGTATGCGCAGTTGTGATCATTGATTCAAACCCAACACAAGCATCTTCTACGTCATTTAAATTTAAAAAAAGAGTCACTCCGGGAGTTTCGATTGCAGAAATCGTCTGCAAATCAAAGGTCCCAGGTTTAACTAAGTTCGCCAAACTAAACAGAACTGGACCCTCTCCCTCCTCGTAGGCGTGGCGATGGAAGATTCCCATAGCTCCATAACGCAACCCCGCCTGCAAGAGAGTTTCAAGCAAATTGGATCCAGATAAAAACTCGCCCCTATTCGCCATCAAATGAACTATTATTATGTCAAATTCATTCTTTGTAGAATCGGATTCCATGACTCTCCTAGTTGGGGAACCGGACTCTTCGCCCGGCTGAGAGACAAGTCCAGAACCTTCAAAATCAATATTTGTTTGTTTCAGGTCGGTGGTGCGCGAATAACGACGAACTATATCTTTCGAACTGAGAAGAACATCCTCTATACCCACCTTAGGGGTCATTCCATACCCGTCAGATTTATTCAACGATGAATCAGCACTGAATAGATTCTCCACATTTTCCACTTTAGCTCCGCGCTTCTCTACCTTCTCAAGGTGAGTTGACATCTGCAGGTTCTCATATCTATGTCGTTTCGCACGGCGCATTCCGTCCAAGACAATAGCGACGAGCACTAACCCTGCAACCACAATAAGAGTTTTATTTGCAGCCAAAAATTCCATGTCTATCCATTAGTCCTGATTTCTTGTAGCTCACCATTGTAATTCGCCTTTTTAAAAACAAAAGTGTTTTAGCCAAATTATTAACTTAACCGAACAAATTAGATCCTTGATTCATTCCAACTGACACTAATCTTGACACGCCTGCTTCAGACATTGTAACTCCTAGCAAACTATCGGCTGCTTGCATCGATATTTTATTATGGGTAATCATGATAAATTGAACATTTAGTGACAGCTCTTTAACTAAACCAAGATATCGATTGACGTTTATATCATCTAGCGGAGCATCAACTTCGTCTAAAATACAAAATGGCGAAGGGTTTAACTTAAAAATCGCAAACACCATTGTAATCGCTGCAAGTGCTTTTTCTCCTCCCGAGAGAGCCTGAATGGTACTATTTCGCTTTCCCGGAGGTTTTGCCATTAAAACAACGCCTGCCTCCAAAAGGTCGTTCCCTGAAAGCTGCATGTAAGCCTCACCGCCACCAAACAACTTGGGAAATAGTTCACAAATATAGTTGTTTACTGAATCGAAGGTCTCTTTGAACCTAGCTTTAGTGGCTTGATTTATTTTTCTAATGGCTTCGTTGAGAGTTTCAAGTGCAGAAACAAGCTCATCATTCTGGCGATCTAAATAATCCTTTCTCTCAGATTCGATTTTATATTCTTCAATTGCCGCCAAATTAATGGATCCCAACCTACCAATTTTTGCTTCGAGAACATCCAGCTCAGCCATCAAGGATGTGGAATCGATACCAGCATCAACACTTTCAACTAACTCAGTTAGCTCAGTTGGATCCGATGAAATTTGTTCTCCCAAAGTTCTTTGCAACGTCATTGATTCACGTCCCGAAAGGCGCGCATTCTCTAAATCTTCTCTCATTGAATTTATCTGCGTATTAATTTTTACGCGCATCTGTTCCACTTCGATGCGCTTTTTCTCTGACGACGACATAGCTAATTTAGCATCTTTATAATCCTGTTCTGCTAAAACTCGATTCTTTAGTAAGCGCTGCAATTCTTCTTGCATCTGAGGTACTGAGAGATCATTTGCACTTACTTTCTCTATTTCCGTCTTTCGAGTCTTTAATCGTTTTACCTGCGCCTCCAAACGCTCAGTGAGTTCCTCTATCGTGTTTCGTCTAATCTCTAATGCTTTAATCTTCAATCTCAATTCTGTAAGCAATAATTGCTTCTCTCCTAACTCTTTTCGGTAACCACTAAATTCAGTCTGAAGGCGTACCCTATTCTCCTGAAATTCATAACCCTCTTTTTCATCCAGCTTCACCCGATCAGTTGCAATTGCCAATACCTCTTTCGCAACTGCCAGCGCCTTTTGGTCGTCATCTAGCAAAGCCTCCACCTCAGACAATTCCTCTGCCGCTCGCTTTCCTCTGGCGACGTATTGATCAAATTTAACCTCAAGTGCGCTTAGCGCCGATCGCATCTCCGAGATTTTATCCTGCTGTATCTTAATTTTAGTAACGTTTTCCTTTTGATTTAAGTCAGCGATCTCAATTGCTTCCACTAAAGTTTTACGATTGCCAGATAGCAATTTTATTTGTGTATTCAGCTCTTTAACTTGTGCACCAATCTTGTTTAATTCGCTCTTTCTCTTAAAGAATCCTTGAGATTTATTAACATTTCTTTCGACTCTAACCCAGTTAGACCCTAGCCAAATTCCATCTTTCGTGACAATTGATTCATATGACCTGAGATCTGATTGAAAAGATAGCGCTTCCTTAAAGTGCTCGGCCGCAAAAACATTTTCGGCTACTGATACAGAATAATCACATTGAATGAATCTGCTCAATCTTGGAAGGTTAATTCTCTGATTAGTTTGTTCCTCAAGTCGGACATTGGAGTCAATTAAACTTATTTCACCCGAATCAAATTTTTTCAACTGGTCCGTTTTATCCTCAAAGCTGGATACGACAAGCCCCTGCAAATGACCTCCAAATACAATTTCCACAGCTTCCTCCCAACCCTCTGAAACTCTCAAGGAATCAGCAAAATGTGAATAATACCATCCAGACTGAAGTAACCATTTTTGCTTTTTCTCACTACCATCGAGGGAACTTTGCAACGCTTCAAGAGCTGTGCAACGTCCAATTAATATCTGATAACGCTCTCTCAATCCATTCAATTCTTCCTCTAATTGATCCTGCAAAAAACGTTTTTCAGTAATATCATTAGCAAGCTGAGTTCTTTTATCCTCATTATCTCTTTGCGCCGTAATCTGCTCAGAGAGCCTCGTTTGAAGTACTTGTATCTCATTTTGCTGAGAATACAGCTGAAAACTACCAACCTCCTCACGCAACTGGCTATATCGTTGAGAGAGGTCGACGATTCTTTTCTCCAAATCATCAATACGCGTTTGCTGGACCTCAGATTGTTTTAAGGGCTCAGCGCGACGTCGATGATAGACATCGGCACTCTCCTGCCATTCTTTTATAGCAGCCTCCACCGACTCAATCCGCAAAGAAATCGATTTTTCCTCCTCTTCAGCTTCTTTAAGATCTGGCAGACACCCGGCATATTCCGAATCCAATTCTTCGTAGCGCTGTTTGTCCTCAATAAGCTGCTGTTGCGATTCGTCGATACTCATCGTTATCAAATGTAACTCACGTTTCAACTCTTTTTCTCGTTGCAACTGGTGTTGAATCGCTTGCTCTATTCGAGTAACGTCTCCGCTAGTTTGAAAAAAACGAGTTTGTTTTTTTTCAACTTCGTCAGAATACTCCAGAAGTTCAAGTTGAAACCTCTCAATTCTCGACTCCAACTCATTCTGGTCAGCTACAAGTCGAGATTTCTCTACTTCCAATTTTTGGGTTTCAGTAAAATTTATTCGTATTTCTTTGTCGAGATCAAGCCATCGGAGTACTTTTAGCTGGATCTGCTTACATCGTTCTTTTTCTTTCAACTCAGTATATTGTTGCGCCGACTTCGATTGTCGTTCTAATCTCATTAGCTGCCGATGCAGTTCTTCCCTCAGATCGGAGAGGCGCTCTAAGTTGTCACGCGTCCGTGCAATTCTATTTTCGGTATCTCTCCGTCGGTCTTTATATTTAGAAATGCCAGCTGCTTCTTCAAGAAAGAAACGTAATTCATGGGGTTTTGCATCAATTAACCGAGATATGGTCCCCTGTTCTATAATCGCATAGCTCCTTGGCCCCAAACCAGTCCCCAAAAATAAATCAGTTATGTCTTTTCGCCGACAAAGCTTGGAGTTTAGAAAATATTGCGATTGTCCATCACGATTCAAAGTGCGACGCACGACAATTTCATTATAAGCAGAAAGTTCTCCCTTCAAGCGCCCCTTAGAATTGTCAAACATAAGTTCCACTGATGCTTGACCCACCGGCTTCCTAGTACCTGAACCATTAAAGATGACATCCGCCATGGAATCGCCACGCAAATTTCGTGCTGACGATTCTCCTAGAACCCACCTTACGGCATCGATCACATTCGATTTACCACACCCATTTGGGCCGACCACGGCGCAGATTTCACTTGGCAAGGAAACCTTTGTTGGATCCACGAAGGATTTAAATCCTGAAAGCTTGATTAGTTTTAGTCGCATAAGTGCTCTTTTTTTTCCTTTAGTTCTTCTAAGCCTTACTCTGAAGGCCTTCCAAAAATCGATATCATGATCTGTTATCATAAAACAACCAATCCACCATAAGGGGGATAGGCACTTTCGACTAGCTGATCTTAATCACTACTATTCTTATTGAGCGCGATAGCGATTGGTAGCGGTTCACTGAAGAAATCTATCGGCCGTGACCTAATCTCTATATTTTTCTTTATCGAAGACCCGCTCCCCTCGCCATAAATTCGGGCAACTACCTCTACATGTCTAAGGTCTGACGCCACTCGCAATGGGTCCAATAAATCTATATTTGAAAATACAACATAAGCGGGCAATGACATTAATTGCACGCTTTTAGCCATCAACGGAACATCAGAAGAACCTGCTTCAAATACTAACAAAAATACCTCATCGCTAGAAGAATGCGCAGGGACATTTCCTAAGCTTAAATCTATTACGGTTGTTCCATTAGCGTGGTGCTCATTAATATCCAAAGGCACACCATCGTGCGAACCTTCAGTCGCGTGACCCTCGACTGGGACAGTCAAGGCTCTTATAGCTCTGTCAATACCTTTTTGAATCGCAATTACGTCGTTACTTTCTTCATTTAAACCTCTTTTGGCTGACTGCCAAAACCTTATTGCATCCAAAAATCTTTTCTCAACATAGGCCTCGATGCCCTTGAGTCCTAAAACTTTTGAGGACTTTGGATCAGAGATAAACGCTACTTGGATTGCCTCGATTACTCGATCAGTCAAGCGGCTACCATCAGCAAGGAATATTGCCTCAGCATAATTCGCTAGAATATAACTATTGTTCGGATCCAAAACTAATGCGGAAGCATAATAGTCCAGGGAGTCTCGATATTCTAAGTTATGTTGAGCAAATTTAGCTAACAACATCCAGTAATGTATGTTCTTCGGCCTCTCCTTTACTCGTTCCTCTATGAGGGATACAAGAGCTTCGGTATCCTCACCATCAACAATTTTAGGCTCATCTCCTGAAGAACCACGAGAAAGGATATTAAATATTATCTGATCTCTCTCACTACCAAGATGCGAGTACATTAAAAATACCGAAATAAATAATGCTGAAATTACAAATGGGGTTAACCAAAGACCTTTATTATGGGTAGTTTCCACAACACTATCCTTAGCCTCATCAGAAAATATCTGACGCGTATCCAATATGAGACTGGTGTACTGGTTCTCAGATATTGCGCCCATCTGAAATTGGTTTAGAAAATAGCGACACTGACTCTCATACAACCTCTTATTAGTTTTTTTCCTATCGATATTATTGTAGTGTTCAGGTTCATGATATCTGAACAGCCACGGAAAAATGACAAATAGGATTGACAACAACAGTAAATATAACAACTCTAAGCCGACCTATGATTATTCTTTTTTAAAGTTTTCTGAGGCTTCACGCAATCGTACTTGATCCGGCCGAGGCTGAGCTGGCGATAAATTTTTGTTATTCATTTGAAAACTACCATTTAACCGTTGAACAAACAAAAGTACGCTTATCGCAATCAACACAAAAAATAAAGGTCCAACCCAAAGCAGAAGGGTGTGATACCCTAACACAGGTCGGTAGAGAATATATTCTGTATATCGCTCGGTAAGATAAGATTTGATCTCTTCATCACTTTTACCCTTCTCCAAGAGTCGCTGGATTTGATGTTTTAGGTCCAGTGACACTGTCGAGTTAGAGTCTTGTAAGCTTTGGTTTTGACATTTTGGGCATCTAAGTTCTTGAATCAAAGTAACATATCTCCTTTCAAGCGCCACATCCGTAAAGTCAGTCATGCTCGTTTTCGCATAAACGATTTCAACACTAAAAACAGAGCAACCCAAAACAGCATAGTAGCTTGCCAAAAGATAAAAAAAGACACGCGCTTTTTTATTAAGCATCACTTTACCCCTCAGAGTCTGCAAAATATTGAGAAAACTCTTTTTCCCACACTTTTTGGTCTAGTATCCCAACCCGCCGATGCAAGATAATTCCTTGCGCATCAATTAAATATGTTTCTGGGGCGCCATAAACGCCAATATCTAGTCCCAATGAGCCCTCTTTATCAAAAATTGTTACCGAATAGGGGTCTCCCAACTTTTCAAGCCACTCAATAGCAGCCTCACGGTTATCTTTATAGTTTAGACCAATAATTTTGACCCCTTCTGAGGATAACTTTTGCAAATAAGGATGCTCCAATTTGCACGCATAACACCAAGTACCCCAAACGTTAACTAAAGCCTTGGCTCCACTCAAATCCCTCTCAGATAAGTATTGGTCTTGTGCGCGTAACGTTGTCAAAGAAAATTCAGGGAATGGCCTTCCTATTAGAGCAGAGGGCAGGTTACCGGGCTCTCGTTCAAGTGAGGACCACAACAATATAGTGATAACTAAAAAAACCGAAAGAGGTACGAAAAGAATGATTCTCACTTACGTCACATCTCTATTCGAGGGCAGCTTGGTCTGGGAGGTTTTTGAGACCTCGCGGACTACTCATTTTCCGTCTTCGATAGCGATTATCCAAAACGGCAAGAAGGCCGCCTAGCGATATCATTGCGCCCCCCAACCATATACATCTTACAAAGGGCTTCACATGAAGTCTGATCGCCCAGTGATCATTATCCAAAGGTTCCCCCAGCGAAATATACAAATCCCTCAGCAGCACTGCATCGATTGCAGCCTCCGTCATAGTCTGTGGATTAGAAAAATAATGGCGTTTTTCTGGCCTAAGAGTCACTATTTCTCGATCTGCTCTCGAAACAATAATCTCTGCTCTAGTAAATGAATAGTTGGGCATCCGATCACGCTTTATATCAGAAAAATAAAATTTATAACCTCCAAGATAAGCATAATCGCCTATGCCCATCTTGACATCCCTCTGAATTCCAGATGCAGCGTACAAACCAGCTCCAAGTACAGTTACCGCAACTCCCAAATGAGCTAGAACCATGCCGTAGTAGCGAAGAGGTAACGTGGTAAAGGTTGCTGACTTAAGTTTGTCTCTAAAATCTACAAAAATCATCGTAAATACCCAGGATACACAAGTTAATGTAACCAACGCCGTTAGTGAGTTTTGCTCGTCACCAACCCAATAGGCAAGCATACTGGACCCGGTAAGACCAACGAGCAAACTTAGTAAAAGCGGTTTTATCAACCAGCTTGACAAGATCTTAACCGATACATTGCCCCAGGATGAACGCATAGCTAGGGGGAGAAATATCAACAAAATAAATGTTAGTGGCACAAAAAAGAAATTGAAGTATGGAGGACCCACAGATATTTTGCCGAGTCCAAAAGCATCGGATATCAATGGATACATTGTTCCCAACAGAACAACTGCAACTGCCACTGTGAGGATGAGATTATTGATCAGAAGGAATGTCTCTCGTGATGCGCCCGAGTAAGATGATGTAGCCATCAAAACTGGACCGCGAATAGCAAACAAGGTAAGAGAACTACCAACTATTATTGATAGAAAAAGCAATATGTACATGCCTCTCTCAGGATCGCTGGCAAAAGCATGAACTGATGTCAAGACTCCTGAGCGCACTAAAAATGTTCCTAATAAGCTCAGTGAAAAGGCAAAAATTGCTAATAATACTGTCCAACTCCGAAATACACCTCTCTGTTCAGCCGCAATTAGGCTATGTATCAAAGCGGTGGAGACCAGCCAAGGCATCAAACTGGCATTTTCTACTGGGTCCCAGAACCACCATCCCCCCCAGCCTAGCTCATAATAAGCCCACCAGCTTCCCAAAAAAATCCCTACAGTTAAAAAACACCACGAAGCTATTGTCCAAGGACGACTCCAATTAGCCCAAGCACTATCAAACCTTGATTCTAACAGCGCTGAAATAGCAAAAGCGAATGGAACCGCTAGCCCAACATATCCAAAGTATAAAAGTGGAGGATGAAGGATTAATGCAATATCTTGCAAAAGAGGATTCAAATCTTGACCATCAACTGGCGGCAACGGAAATGTCCGTTCAAACGGATTTGATGTGAATAACAGAAAAAAACCAAATCCTACCGATATTAAACCCAAAATCGCTAGAGTTCGTGATAAAAATTGTAACGGAAGCTCACTACCTAAAAGAGCCACGGCGGCGGTCCACATGGATAATATGAGTACCCAAAGCAACAATGAACCCTCATGTGCAGACCATACAGCACTGAATTTAAAGTACGTGGGCAGGAGAGTATTAGAATTCTGAGCTACGTATCGAACCGTAAAGTCATCGCTCAAAAATGCATTCGATAAACACAAAAACGCAAAAAAAATAAAAAATAGATTTCCGAAAGCGAGTGAACGCCCCATTTGCATCCATTGGAATGTGCCGGTGTATGATCCTGCAAAGGGGAGGATCGCTTGAATTACTGCAAGACATGACCCGATGATAAGAGCTATGTGGCCCAGCTCAGGGCTAAGAAAAACATTCATGATTTGCTTTCTGCATATTCCCTCTATTCATACATCTCAGCGATTTCTGGAGGAGTGTAATTTTCATCGTGTTTGGCTAAAACTTGGACGGCATGTAGTGTATTTTGCTTATCAATTTTTCCAGTAACGACTGTACTCTGGCCCTCGTTGAATAAATCAGGAAGAATACCTTCATAAGTCACTTTTACACTGTTCGAGCCGTCGGAGACACGGAATTCAATCAGCAAGGATTCTTTAGCACGTTTCAAACTTCCTGTGACCACTTCACCACCAGCGCGTAGAGAGACACCAATTGGAGCTTCCCCGTTCGCAATTTGAGATGGTGTATAAAAGAAATTGGCGTTTTGTCGGAGCATATATCCGATGAGAGCAGTGGCTACCGAAGCAGCAATTAGCATAAGGCAAATCCACTGCATGCGCTGTTTGCGAAGTGGATGCATCATTTTTCAGCGTCCGCATTCTGCAATGATCTTGCCTCAAATTCCCTATTAAGCTCTACTTTCCTTAGAGTTCGACTATGCGCAGAAATAGGTAGCAATACCAAAATCACAAAGATCAGAAGCGAAACCGATACAGTAGTCCAAACGAAGATCCCGTGTCCGCCCATGTCAATAATTTCAAGCCACGAAGAAAACTGAATTGCCATCAAATCACCCCCGACCTTTTGGTCTTCGAGCGCAAAGTTCTTTGACCCAACTGGTACCCTGTTCGTGGTACAAGATTTCAGCCCTCAAAAAAAGGCAAATCGTTAGCGCATAAAACAAGTAAAAGCCGGCAATCATAACTACAAGCGGTTGCAACATGTCTATATGGATTGAAGATTCCGCCATAACTTTCAGGGTGGCGGGTTGATGCAATGTGTGCCACCAATCAACAGATTTATATATGATCGGCACATTAACCGTGCCTATTAAAGCTAGAATTGCACCATTCTTCTGGCCAAGCTCTGAATTATCGAAAGCCCTGATCATTGCCATCACACCGAGGTAAAGAAATAGTAAAATTAACATTGATGTCACGCGAGCATCCCAAACCCAATAAGTGCCCCACGACGGCCTTCCCCAAATCGCTCCAGAAAATAATGCTATAAAAGTCATGGCTGCACCGATTGATGCAGCCGATTTCATAAACCAAAACGACATTTTAGTTCGCCATACTAATCCGACAGCACCGGCGGCTGCCATGAAATAATATCCTGCTAGTGCAAGGAAGGAAGCTGGCACATGAATATAAATAATTCGAAAGCTATGTCCTTGACGAGCATCAGGGGGCGCAATCAAAAGTCCCCAAAATAATCCAACAGCTAGAAGTGTAATTGAAGCCAAAAAAAGCCACGGAATGACCCTACCACTGATGCGATAAAAAAATTTTGGTGAACTGAGCCTGTACAACCATATCAAACTAAAAAAAGATCGAATCAAAAAAATACCTTCAAAATAAAATTGTGGAGCGAAGTATGGCAGCAACCGCAATTGGGCAAATCGCTATCGCTAGGCATAAAAGAGTCCCCATAACTGCTAAAGGAAATGACCAATCCATACTATTTACTGCGAAGTCAATTGTTGCCGATCCAAAAATTATCATTGGCATGTAAAGTGGAATTAAAGTAATCGGTAACAAAAAACCCCCTCTCCCCAGCGATACTGTCAGCGATGCACACACCGAACCCACTAAACTCAGATACGCACTGCCGATTATTATGCTTAACATCATAGGTAAGTATCCTTCAGCCGGAAGCGACAGAACAAAGGCCATCATGGGCGAGGAAAGCGACATAGGTAATCCAGTTAATACCCAATGTGCCGCAACCTTCCCAAATATGGGTTGAACCAAAAGCTGCGGCGATATTAGCAGTTGTTCTAAGGATCCATCGTCATAATCAAACGTAAAAATTCTCTCTATTGACATTAAAGACGCGAGCAAGACCATGATCCATACGAACCCCGGTGCAATACTACTTTGCGAGGCAGTGTCGCTAGATAACGCAAGTGGGATTAGCGAGGTTCCCATGAACATAAACAATATCGGTGCGGTAGTGGCCCCAATTGCAGACCTTGCCAAAACAAGCTCTCGACGAAAGTACACATAAAAACCAATATCGCGCCGTATCTTTACTGAAGACATATCAACGACACCAAATGGACATGTCGATCTTACGAATGTTTGATAAGCTCAGATCTTGATGACTAGTCATAAGAACACTTCCATTCTGACTCAAATGTCTCTCAATCAACTTTTCTATGATCGATACACCAGAGAAATCCAATGCAGCAAATGGCTCATCCAACAGCCATAACTTTGCATCACTTAGAAATAATCTGGTTAGCGCAACCCTTTTTAGTTGCCCCGCTGATAAACGATAGCAAGGTAGTCTGCTGACAGCACTTAACCCCATCTCATCCATCGCCTGAAAAACATACTGTCGATCTTTCGATGATGAGGCAGCCCAACAGAGATTATCTAGAGGACTTAGGGCTGATTTCAAGGCTAATTGGTGCCCAATAAAAGTTATGTTTCTAAGATATTTATACCTATCAGTATGGATATTTACACCATAAGAGCTCACAAAACCTTGATGAGGTCTCATTAAAGAGGTCAAAATACGCAGTAGTGTGCTTTTCCCACAACCATTGATACCTTGTAGTAAGAGCAACTCTCCCTCGTCCAGATGAAAGTTTACCCCGCTAAAAATGGTACATCCATTCCTCTCAAACATGAGATCCTCTGCTTGTAACGCTTTATCTTTGGATGTCGCCAATCTCTTTGTACTCATTGAGTGGAAAAGCGATGTAAGAGAACATCATCAGGGCGCATGCTTATAGTGATGGTGTGTATTAAAAATACGCTCATGCTAAATCCTAAAGAAAACTTCAAAATAATGGCTTTATAGTTTACTACATAAACAAGTGCCTCTACTATTGGTCTCGAATGGTACTCTTTTTCTAGTATCCGACAAGAAACATGTGCCTTCCATATCGGGCTTGTCCAGCTGAAACAATACAGATCGGTAGGACTTTTGGAATGAAAATTTATCGTGTTGGAGGAGCTGTACGAGACCAATTAATAAATTATCCAAGTAATGAAAATGATTGGGTCGTTGTGGGTGGCTCCCCAAACAAAATGATCGAACTTGGCTTCCGTCCGGTCGGGAAGGATTTTCCTGTATTTTTACATCCGATTAGTAAAGAAGAATATGCGCTAGCACGCACCGAAAAGAAGACCGGATATGGATACCATGGCTTCACTTTTTTTTCATCCGCCGAAGTGACACTGAAAGATGATCTAAGACGCCGAGATCTCACGATAAATGCGATCGCAGAGAGTTCTGACGGATACCTTATAGATCCGTTCCACGGTCAAAAAGACATTAGAAAAAAAAAGTTACGCCACGTTTCGAGCGCGTTTCGTGAAGACCCAGTCAGAGTTCTTCGCACAGCACGCTTTGCTGCGCGCTACCATCATCTTGGTTTCCGTATTGCCAAACCCACAATTTCAATGATGCAAGAGATGGCATCGAGTGGAGAACTCGGCTTTTTGGTTGCCGAGCGTGTCTGGAGGGAAACACAAAAAGCTCTAGGAGAAAAAACTCCCCACATATACTTCAAAATTTTGCATCAATGCGGGGCGTTGGAGGCTTTGATACCAGAATTAGACGCGACCATTAAAATATCACAAGATTCTAGCTACAACAGAAAGAAATCGTCGATGAAAAACCCTTTAAACTCTTTGATAACCGCAGCTCAATTATCCGAGAGCGTTATGGTTCGATTCGCAGCCACTTTTTCCGAAATTAACCACAAAACTGAAGAATCCAATACTCAACTGGAGTTAGTTGAAGAGAAAGAAGATGGAGCTCTGTTAGCCGAGCTCTGTGATCGATTAAAAGTTCCCAGCAAATTTCGAAGACTTGCTTTAAATGTAAACCGTTGTCGAAAATTACCCCAAACAATTCACAGACTAAGTTCGGAGGAAATACTCAGAATTTTGCTAAGCGTCAACGCCATTCAATCAAATGTCGAATTTGAAAACTTACTAATTTGTTTAGCCGCTAAAACTCAGTCAAGCCATACGCCCAAGATATCATCCTTCTTGAGAGCAGCGCAAAAAATAGTAGCCAATCTTGACGTATCAGATATACTTCGCAACGTTCTTAAAGGAGATGAAATTGGAGATTTAATAAAAATAAAACGCCTCCAAGCTCTTGACGAGTTTAAATTAACTTATCATTTTTCTGTAACTAGAGAAGAAAAGGTTAAAAATGTTCGAATCGAGAAGTACCCAAGTAATACTGGTAACGGGCGCCGCTAAGCGTATTGGTTCTGAAATAACAAATGTCTTCCATTCAAGGAATTTCAAAGTCATTATCCACTATAATAAATCTGCGGCTGAGGCTAACCGACTTTGCGATACCTTAAATGAAAAACGTTCAGAAAGCGCTTGGTTAGTGCAGGGCGATTTGAATGAACCCGCAAGCATTGAGAGAATAATAAATCTACTTGAGTCAATAGGACGGCTTGATGTTCTGGTGAATAATGCTTCCAGTTTTTATCCTACAGCGCTTGAAAACGTTGATGAAAGTGCTTGGAATGACTTAATCAACTCTAATCTTAAAGGTCCATTCTTTTTAAGCAAAAAACTCGCACCTTTGCTTAAAAGGAGTCGGGGTTCCATAGTAAATATTTCTGATATGCACGCTAGACAAGCCCTTAAAAAACACTCTATATATACCATCGCCAAAGCTGGTAATATTGCCATGACCAAATCATTAGCCCTTGAGCTTGCACCTGACGTGAGGGTAAACAGTGTGGCTCCGGGAGCAATTTTATGGCCAGCACATGAGAAAGACGATAAAGTCAAACACAAAAAAATCCTCTCCTCTATACCAATTGGCCGACTGGGTTCAGAGTCTGATATAGCAGAGACAACATTTTTTTTGTCAAATATCGCAACATACGTTACTGGACAAACTATCGCAGTTGATGGAGGCGCATCCAATAGTCTTCTTTGACCTTTCTATAATAAACCTAAGAGAAGCCTTAGGTATATTGCCTGAAACTGATTTGTTCTCCGCGCCAGAGAAAGTCCACCTTCCACAGCGATTGAAATCCCATGTTAAACATCTGCCAATGATCAGAGTAAGTTAATCCGGTACAAGGATGTTTGCAATCTGGAGCAATCTCGGCCAAAGGTAATAATACAAACGCATTTTTTAGAATCTCCGCGCGAGGCAAATGAATGCCATCAAAATTTCCCGAAAGGTCATCAACGCATAAGATATCTATATCGATGGTACGATTTGAAAATTTTGGTGCACTCCTATCTCTTTTAAGTAAATCCTCAAATTTTTTTAAGACATTCAAAAGCTCATTTATGGGCAGATTGGACTCGATTGTCACTACTAAATTTAGAAAATTTTTCCCATGGAAACCTAAAGATTTACTCTCATAGACGGAAGAAATCAAACATATTCCGAAGTGCTGCTCTAAGTTATCTAAAGCAGAGTGAATATTTTTCGCGGCATCAATGTTGCTTCCAAGACTCAAGTAAATCAAAGACAAGAGGCTTTTGCTCCGCGCTCTATTATTATACCCACATCCTTTGAGCCCCTGAGCGCACCAGGTTTGCTGACCCGCAAACGTATCCAAGTTACTGAAAACTCTTGAATGATTAGCTTTGCAACCTCCTCAGCCATCCGCTCAACCAAAAAAAAGTCACTTTCTTGTATAAACTTAATGACTCTTTTTGCAATAGCTTTGTAGTTGAGCGCAAATTGGATATCGTCAGTGTCCGCAGCCTTGCGAATATCTGTTGCCATTTCGATATCGAGACTTACAACTTGCTTCACCTCCCTCTCCCAATCAAAAATGCCAATCACAGTCTCTATTTGAAGATCTGATATATAAACTATGTCCATATACTTTCAGTCTCCCACGACCGATAGCAAGGAAATTGGCCAACGCGGTTTTATGGAAATCGATAGACTACTAGATTCTCCTGCAAGTAGCCGCTGACAACCAGCATAGGCTATCATTGCCCCATTGTCGGTACAAAATTCGGGCCTCGCATAAAAAACTGTCGCACCAATGTCCAAAACCATATTACTAAGCTTTTCACGTAATCTAGCATTAGAAGCTACACCTCCAGCAATAACTAACTTCGACAAACCCTCTACTCGGAGCGCCCGTAAGCTCTTCACGACCAATGTATCTACTATCGCTTCTTGAAGTCCGGCACAGATATCCGCGATGGTGTTAGGGTGAGGCAAGCCCCCCTCTTGGCTATTATCTAAGACTAACTTTTTAGTATGAGTTTTTAACCCAGAAAAGCTGAAATCAAGTCCCGGACGGTCAGTCATCGGACGCGGGAAATTAAATCGATTCATATCGCCAAATTGAGCCATTCTCGAAATTTCGGCACCTCCGGGATACCCTAAACCCATTATCTGGGCTATCTTATCAAATGCCTCTCCGGCTGCGTCATCTCTCGATTCTCCTATAATTCTATATTTTCCGAAAGCCTCAGCATGGACTAGTTGGGTATGCCCTCCTGAAACTAACAGTGTTATGAAAGGAAACTTTGGAGGGTCCTCCTCTAACATTGGCGCCAATAAATGGCCTTCCATATGGTGTACGCCCAATGCTGGAATATTCAAAGCGAAGGCTAATGATGATGCCACTCCAGCCCCCACCATAAGAGCCCCAGCTAACCCCGGACCTCTCGTGTACGAAATTGCATGCAAATCAGTCGTTTTAAGAGAGATATCTCTTAAAACCAACGATATTAACGGCAATATTCTATTTACGTGATCGCGCGAGGCAAGCTCTGGAACAACTCCACCAAAATCAGAGTGAATATGGGCCTGAGAGTAAACACGATTTGCTAATAATCCTGCCTTACTATCGTATAGCGCGATGCCTGTCTCATCACATGAGGTTTCAATTCCTAAAACGCGCATTTCTCTAATTTCCGTCAATCACTGTAAATTTGTGATACTTACACTCAATAAATTATTTTTCAAATTTTACTCATGCGTATATTGGGTATTAAGGTTACCTATTCAATCACCTATGATCTCATAAACTTAAGCTTTAGAATCTTTGCATGATAAAAAATTACTCGCTATACTACTAACCTTTATTAAATAAAATCCACGATTCTTCATAAGAAGGTGGTAAACAGGAAGTTAATTCAATGCCAAGCGTGCGTATAAAAGAAAATGAGCCCTTTGATATAGCGCTTCGTAGGTTCAAAAGGTCATGTGAAAAAGCCGGAATACTGGCAAAAGTAAGAAGTTGCGAATTTTATGAGAAACCTACGTGGGAACGAAAACGAAAGGCGGCTGCAGCGGTTAAGAGGAATCAAAAAAAGGTCTCCAGAGAATCTCGAAAGTTCACTAGGCTATACTAATACAGCAACACAGCGTTGCGTCAGCTAATTGAATTTAAGTTTAGCTCCGAAGCGTGTCATTCAACTTTTCTGCCAAAGGGTACACCATACGCTCCTCAGTTAGGGTTCCTGTAGCAATTAAATGGCCGGACTTATACCACAACATTTCATCGACGATCTTTTATCGCGCATTGACATCGTTGACGTTATCGGAAAAAGAATTAAATTAAAAAAAGCCGGTAAGAATTACTCAGCATGCTGTCCTTTTCATGATGAAAAGACACCCTCGTTTTCAGTAGCACAGGATAAGCAATTTTATTACTGTTTCGGATGTAGTCGGGGCGGCAGCGCATTGAACTTCATAATGGAATTTGAAAGAATCGAATTTATTGCCGCGATAGAAGTGCTATCTACAATTGCTGGGGTACAAGTGCCATCAACAATCGGTGGGCTAAACAACGAGGACGAAAAACGAAAAAGCTTATATTCCACTCTCAATCAATGTGACAATTTTTTTCGGCTACAGCTTAGGACTAATAAAGATGCAGCTAACGCTACTAACTACCTAAAAAACCGCGGTTTAAGCGGTCAAATTGCAGCAAAATACGGTATCGGCTTCGCTCCCCCCGGTTGGGATAACCTTCTCCTGGATGTGGGAGTTGACGCACATAAAAAAAGTCTCCTATATGAATCTGGGATGATTATCAAAAGAAAGGATGAAAGCGGGCTGTATGATCGTTTTCGTAATCGCATTATTTTTCCAATTCGTGATAACCGTGGACGCACCATTGGCTTTGGTGCGCGCGTTATGGATAAAAGTAAACCTAAGTACATAAATTCCCCAGAAACACCTATATTCGTAAAAGGTCGGGAACTATATGGACTTTACGAGGCGCGAAGAGAATTAAAGAACATACCAAAACTTCTCTTGGTAGAGGGGTATTTTGATGTCATAGCTCTCGCTCAGCACGGTGTGAACAATGCTATAGCCACATTAGGGACATCTGTTAGCAAGTATCATCTCGAAAAGATTTTTCGCAATACTTCAGAAATCATATTTTGTTTTGATGGAGATAACGCCGGTCGAGCTGCCGCCGGTCGAGCTTTAGATACCTCCTTAACCGAACTAAATGATGGTTTAACTGCTCGCTTTCTCTTCTTGCCTGAGGGTCATGACCCGGACAGCTTAATTCGTGATCGAGGGAGAAAAGTGTTCCTAGATTTAATTGAGACATCTCTGCCTCTTTCTGAATTCTTTTTTTCTCGAATGATGGATGGTATAGATCTCAGTACGGTTGATGGAAAAGCAAAATTCTGCAAAATCTGTGCTCCTCATATACACAAAATTCCTGACGGTGTTTTTAAACACCTTATGCTTAAAGAGCTTGCTGTAAGAGCTGGAGTACCAAAAGAAGATTTGGAACATTTTATATCTGACAATAACAGCACCCATTCACAATATACTCATGTAAATGAGAGCTTAACAGATTCAGAAATAACAGGATCGTCCGTTAAAGATGGCGCAGTGAGGATATACGAGACAATTGGATTGGGACTACCTCATCAAAAACTAAGGAAAAAACTGAGATTATCCCCCATTCACTACCTCACTGGATTACTTATTAATTATCCAACTCTCTCACAAAATATCCGAGATGCTTCAATTCTTCAACAATCTGAAAATAATGAAATTGTTATCTTTGTGCAGTTGCTAAATTTCATCCGCCAACATCCTAAATATAACACTCATCAAATTTTAACCTACTGGATAAGTAATCCTAAACTTAAGAAAGATGTGGAGTACCTGAAAAGCTTTACCCAAGATGATATGTATAGTGCATCGTTGGATACAAAAAGACGGAACGCTGATGAGTTTTGCGATGCGTATGACCACGTTTCCAAGGAGCTTTTTTCTGCATTGCCCCTCGTTCAACAAGCAAAAGTAATACTAAAACGCGAAATCCTCAAGGAAAATGATGTGAAACAGTTATATAGATTACTCTTCGAACTATCGGACGAGCCTCCCGAAAAAGATTTAAAAAAAGATATAAAACAGAAGCTTGTAAGTGCCAAAAAAAGTAGCCAATAAAGCTAAATAGTCTGAGACACTTCACAACATATCAGCTATACTGGCGCGCCCAAATTTATTTTCATTATTCATATGTCTGACAACAATCATAAGCAGCAATCCGGAATCAAAGACCTTATAGCCAAAGGCCGCGAGCAAGGTTACCTCACTTATGCGGAGGTCAACGACCATCTACCTGAGCATATCGCAGATCCGGAGCAAGTTGAAGATATAATACAAATGATCAACGATATGGGTATAACAGTGTTTGAAATAGCACCAGACGCTGAGTCACTTTTGATGCTGGCCGGAGATAACACACCTGATGAAGTTGCGGCGGCAGAAGCAGCGGCAACCCTCGCATCCGTCGAGTCAGAGCAACATAGAACTACTGATCCTGTCCGGATGTACATGAGGGAAATGGGGTCTGTTGAATTACTTACCCGAGAGGGCGAAATAGAAATCGCGAAAAGAATCGAAGAGGGAACTAGAGAGTTAATGGCCGCCATTGCAGAGTGGCCAAATTCGGTGGAAAAAATTATTTCAGAATATGACAAAATACCGTTAGGAGAGCGACGCCTGACTGACATTATATGTGGATACCTCAATCCAATGGATCATGTACCCTCTGCTTTAGCTCAACAACAAGCGGCGGAGGCGATGAAAGCAGGAAATGATGAGCATGACGGTGAAGATCCTACGTCTGAAGAAGAGCACGAGGGTGGTCTTGATCCAGAGGAAGCATTGGAACGCTTCACAGAACTAAAGAAACAATTCGTTAAAACAGCTCGGTCGATTTCTCGCTATGGTCGTATGTCCAAGAGCGCGACAAAAAATATGCAGGAATTGGCTAATCTATTCAAATTTTTCAAATTGACTCCCAGACAATTTGATCCGCTTGTAGCCGCCATAAAAACCTCCATAGACGGCATACGTCGTGAAGAGAGACATATTCAAGAACTTTGCGTCCGGCGAGCTAAGATGCCTCGAAAGCTGTTTATTCAAAATTTCCCTGGAAACGAAAGCAACCCGGAATGGTCGCGAACAATCTCAATGTCAGATTCCTCCTGGGCTGGATATATTCAAATTGAGCTGGCTGAAATTCAACGGTCACAAAAGAAATTAGGAAAAATTGAGACCGACACGGGATTCAGTATTATTCAAATCAAGGATATTAATCGTCGCTTAACAATTGGAGAAGCGATGTCCCGACGCGCAAAAAAAGAAATGGTGGAGGCCAATTTAAGACTAGTCATATCGATTGCCAAAAAGTACACCAACAGGGGCCTCCAATTTTTAGATTTGATCCAAGAAGGAAACATTGGATTAATGAAAGCCGTCGACAAATTTGAATACCGGCGCGGTTATAAATTCTCAACATATGCCACTTGGTGGATACGCCAGGCAATTACTCGTTCTATTGCAGATCAGGCGAGAACTATTCGTATTCCAGTGCATATGATAGAGACTATAAACAAACTGAATCGAATATCTCGCCAAATG
>PCCK01000056.1 GCA_002731695.1 Porticoccaceae bacterium | reverse complement strand
TTAAACTAACTGGATTAGAATTTCCTAAATTAATTACTTCACAACTCATGTTTGATTTATTTTCTAGAGAACTAATTATTCCATCAACTATATCATCAATATAAGTATAGTCTCTCATGCTTAATCCATCACCATATTTTTTAAATTTAGTTCCATCCATTATTGCTTTCAAGAATTTATATGGTGCCATGTCTGGTCGTCCTCTTGGTCCATATACACTAAAAAATCGTAACCCAAGTAGAGAGATATTATAAAGTTGAGAATATGTTTTTGCATAAAGTTCCATAGCCATTTTACTTGTTGCATAAGGACTATTTGGTGTTACTATTGCATCAGTTTCGGAAAATGGAACCTTCGTATTTAATCCATATACACTGCTGCTACTGGCATAAACAATATGATTAATATTATTCTCTCTCGCTTCATCTAATATATGAATAAAACCTTCAATATTTACTTTCACATATATTTTGGGATTTTTTATAGAATATCTGACTCCAGCCATTGATGCCAAATGACATATCTTATCTGGTTTCCATTTACTTATTATTGATGTTGTTCTTATATCTTCTTTACTAAATTCAAAATTAGCATATTTTTTTAGGATTTCAAGATTTTGCGTTTTTTGTGATGTATCATAATAATCATTTATATTATCAATACCTAGCACTGTTTCTCCTCGTTTCAATAAAAATTCGCAAACGTGAGAACCTATAAATCCTGCACATCCAGTAACTAAAATTTTACTCATATCCGCTTATTAATTAAATAATAAAAGTTTATGTTTAATTTGTTTTTTAAAAAGGGTTTCAAAGGGAAATTCCCTTTGGAGTGGAGTAAAATAAAAAAATTGAAAGGGTGGTGGGGTAGGGAGTGTGTAGTAGTAAAGATGGAAGAGATAGTATCAAATATGTTAAAGAATTATGGAGATAGAATATTGAGGGAGTTAAGCGTGAAGTATAAAATAGATTATGAAGAGATGAGAAAGAGTGTAGGGATAGAGAAGTTAGAAGTGAGGGTAGAGAGGGTAGAGAGGGTAGAGAGGGAGTCAAGTAAGATACCGATGCCATTTGTAGGAGTGATAAGAGAAGAGTATTGCAATGTAATAAGGTTAAATCATGGATTATATACACAATGTAAAAATAGATGTAGTATTTCAGAGAATGGATATAATGTATGTGAAAGATGCATAAAAGAAATAGAAAAGAATGGAAAACCAACATATGGTTATATTCAAGAAAGAGTAGAAAAAGGAGAAGATTACCGATGTCCAAAAGGAAAGAAAGTAGTAAAATACGGAAAGGTAATGGAGAAACTAAATATAAAACGAGAAGATGTAGAGAAGGAAGCAAAAAGACAGGGGATAGTAATAGATGAGAAGGAGTTCGAGATAGAAAAAACGAAGCGAGGACGTCCATCAAAACGAGAAACAGCAGTGGTAGATAGTTCGAGTGAAGAAGGAGATGTAGTAAAACGAGGACGAGGACGTCCAAAAAAAGAAAAGAAGTCAGTAATCTCAGATTTAAAAAGCGAAAAGTTAAGAGAGAAAGAAGAAGAAGTAGAAATAGAAGTAGAAGTAGAAAAAGAATTAGCTGTTACAGAATTCATTTTTAAAGGTAAAAAGTATTTGAAAGCAGGAGATAACACACTATACGATTTAGATACACACGAGGAGGTAGGTATGTGGAACCCAAGTAATAATATTATCGAGCTATGTTGATTATAGATTACCCAACTCATTTCTGGTTTCATCACTCATTTCTGGTTTCATCACTCATTTCTGGTTTTATTACTCATTTCTCGTTTTATCACTCATTTCTGGTTTTATATTGTTTTTTTAATTAATATAAAATAAAGTAAAAAGAAGTTAAAGAGGAGAAAAGAGGGTTTTTGATAGTAGTATGAATAGTTTTCCAGATGATATAGTATATATAATTATAGGGTTTCTCTCTACGAAGGAAAAAGTAATGTTGAGAGAAGTATGTAAAAAGTTGCGAGCGCTTGTAAAAGATAAATATCTATATACCTTATCTTTATTAAATAAATTAGAAATGAAAATTGTGAGCAGTAATAATCTAATTTCACGTCTATTAAAGATAGGAACTAAAATAGAAGCACTGAAACCAGGGATATACATAGAGGAATCCGAAGAAATACATCATATTCATAAGTATTTTAAAATGAATGAAAGATTAAAACATGAGAAATGCGTGGTAGAGGGGTGCAGTAATAGGAGATTAGGTAAGCTATATATACATTTATATGTATATAAAAGTAATAGGATAGGATTCGAAGGTGTATTCAGAGAACATAAAACACCATACTGTGTAAGATGCTACAAATAAAAAACACAACATGCTATTTTTTTGGGGGTTTATAGTTTTTTATGAGCGAAGACTAAGCACTGGACACGGGGTATAATTAGGTATCAGGCGTCACTATACTCAGCGCAGGTTGCAGTGGTTGCAGCGAGCGAGTCGCCGGCATTGGAGCGCTCAAACTCAACATAGGGACGGGTCTTGATGGTCTGGCGGGTCGGCTTAGGAAGACGACTGGCACAACACTTCCAAAACCATGGTGCGTTATATACAACGTTAAGCGTATCACCGTTCATAAGACGTTCCCGCAACTGGACAGCAGTGCCTTCAGTTGGCCAATAGCGGAAATGAATGAAGATCTTGCAAAATGGGTCGTTGTTTCGAGAAGCAACAATGTCAACACGGTCGACAGTCCCGCGCCCAACAATCTCTTCAAAGGTTTCCTTGACATCGCGCCAGGTGATATTGTTGAGCGTGCGCGGAATGCAGATAGAAGGTTCAGTCATAACTTCAGTCTTGGGCATTTTCAATGGGTTTGTTAAAGAGTTGTAAGAGAGAAAAAATGATTTTCAATTTTTTTAAGCCATCAGTATTTCTCTCTACATTGAGAATTTATGCCTTTGCTTTTTGATTCCATCTTTGACGTTCTGTATCAGTGAGCGCCTTCCATGCTTGCCCTGCATTCTTAAAAGAAATGCCTTGCTCGCGTACAAACAGATTGTATCCGGTTGGTCCCCGCGGAGAAGTAGAAGCAGTCTTTTTGGGTTTAGCAGGAGTAGGTTTCTCTTTAATAGTGACGTGACCAGAAATATAGTCGCTATCTTTCTTAGTCGTCTTGGTTTTAGGAGTGGTAGCACGTTTCGTCTTTAATTGAATGCCGATAACAGAGCGAGCCTCGTCCATATCAAAATGGAAATGACGAGCTAAAGTCTCGAGCTGGCGAATGGTAATCGACATTGTAAAGAGGGAAAGCGTATATGATATAATGAATTTATCGGGGAGGGGCGAGGGAGGTCAATTTTTTTTAATTAAGCGATAATTTCTGCACGATAGTAAGTAAAATAAAAAAGAAAAAATTACTCACACCCACCATCTTTAACCAATAACTCTTACCAACCTCAAGGCCATGTGTGGAGACCGATCCTCCCTAGGGCAAGTGGATCATCGGCCTGCATCCTCAGCTTGTTGGATAGAGCTTCATAGTCTCCACGAGAGTCTTGGCAGCCGTCATCACACAAATCATCCTCCTCTACCGGTGAATCGTCTTCATCAGCCCGGAGGAACTTCTCCAGCTGTCCCTCCAATTCACTTACTCGCGCATGATAGGCCATGTCCGCGTGGCAGCTATCTGCACGGAGCTGCTGGAGTTGCTGTTCAAGCCGGAGCTGCTGTCGCGCCATCTGATCATGCGAGTCATGCCACTCTAGCTGTAGGTTCTGGTAGTAGGCGATGCGTTCTTGCAGATGCTCAACAACACCACGAGTGGCGTTACACTCACTGTGGGCGTACTTGATCGCGGCAGTGAGGCTTTTGATCGTTGCATCATCTACCTTTGCACGCTGTTCAGCAGTCACAATCTGGTTCTCACGGGTCAAAAGGTCAATCTGTGAGGCAGGGCGAGTGGCTTGTGACTTGAGACAAAGGTGACGACCGCTGCGGATTGAGAACACCTCGCCAGTACGCGAGCAGCGCACCCGGAGCCAGCCCCCCTTCTTCCTGGCACTAACCCGTAGCGTGTCACCACTGTGCAATCCCTTATTTGAAACACTGTGGGCATCAGCATTGAGAACAGAGAGAATATTACCGCGGACGAACATAGAAGGCATTGTGGTAAGACGAATTAGGCAATGATTATTGTAATTCAATTTTTTTTAATTAGGCGATAATTTCTGCACGATAGTAAGTAAAATAAAAAAGAAAAAAGGTAATAGACGGTAAATTCAGGAGAAATGATTGGAGACAGGCTTTAATAAATGGGTTCGGGCTTTAATAAATGGGTTTATAATAAATCGTGGGTTTATTTGAAAACAAAAGGGGTTAAGTTGGAAGGGTTTAAGTTGGAGTGGGAACCTCCATTTAACTCCCCTTGCGAGGGAGTTTCTTGACCGGAAATCTGGTGCATCCGATGTGCTGTTGAGCTCACAGGGTGTTATTGGTTGCTCCGGAGGGATTTGAACCCTCCATCACCCATTCCAGGAGAACATCCTTGCTTTACACCAGTCTCTGGAAAAGCAGACTAGTTTTACACAAGGCAATAACCGGGCTAAGGTCCGAGTAGTGGCCAACTACCCGCCATAACACCCCCGTCGTACATCGTCTTCATTCCGATACCCAGGATGTTCCATAGTTACCAGTCGGTCGAAACTCTATCGGTAACATATGGTCGAAGTCTACTGGCAGCATTCGACGCTCTTCAAGCCAGGAAGTAAGACTTCTGCCGGACCATGGTCCGGCCGGACCAATTTGAAATTAAATCAGCAGGTTCCCCCTGCCGTAGGCTAGAGGTGCATCGCTGAATAAGATACTAAGGTTTGTAAGAATATATTCAGTTTCAATTTTTTTTTACGGTATAAGGTATAAGGTAAGAAAAAAACGACACACCCAGAGACACCCAGACACACCCAGACACACCCAAGAGGAAGATAATTTCCTCAGTCAATAATTTCTCCAGACGAGATATCAGTGGTATTATATGATAGCGCGTAGCTATAATAAGTTTCTGGTTCCTGAGGTTCTTGTTCTTGTTCATCTTGGTCGTCGTCTTCGTCACAATAGCGGCATATAAATCGAGCTAGATGGCGACAATCACAATCACAGCCAGTGAGATAATTCTGACTATTATTCCAAGGTGTTTCTACCCAGGGAGCTACTACTCGTGGCTTGTTAATTTGGTGTCTTTCGCAACAGTTACAGTTAACCACTGTCTCAAGCTTTTCGCGCAAGTTCGAACCAGGGATAAAATCGAACAACGACATTTCGCTTTAGTGTAGCTTTTCTCTCTCTCTTTAACTATTAAATGAAAAAAGGAGAGAAGTCCAATTTTCCATGCTGCATGCTATTTTTAGGGTTTTTTAGTTTATATCACTCACACACTCATGTAATCAGTTTCACTCTACTCCTCCTCGCTGTCAGAACCAGCCTCAATCTCAAGTTCATCACTTGGCTCGACCGGAGTGGTCTTAGCCTTGGTTTTCTCGGCCTTAGGTGCGGCAGGAGTGACAGTGGACTTGGCCTTAACTGCCTTGGGCGTAAGAACAGCCATTTCATCATCACTGGTGGCTGGCGTCTTAGCCTTGTCGTTCCACTCAGCCTTAACCTCCGCGTCCTCAGCCTTCCAGCGAGCCGCAATGGCCTTAACCACCTCCTGGGGCTTAAGCTTCTCATCCTCGCCAATTTCGGCAAGAAGCTCGGCCTTGACCTCCGCACGAACCTCGTCGGCGTAGAGAAGATACCCCGTCTTACCACGCTTGGGCTTGTCGGGGTTAGTCTCCTTCTTGCCCTTGCTCTTGGTCTTCTCGTCAGGGGTGGTCTTAGGCGAAGGACCGCGCTTACGCACAATCTTCATATCCGACGAGGCGAGGAACCGGTTCGCATCCTCAGAATCAAACCCATACTTCTCAGCAAGAACATTAACAGCCTGAGACATGGCATCCGAGCACATCTCGCGAATAGCGAGCTCAATCTGCTGGGGCATCATAATCGTGGCAGCCATCGTTTGCTTGGTTATTTGGGTTTGTGTGTGACTAGGAAGAGTGAGTAAAAAAGTATTTCAATTTTTTTTAGTTTCGAGAGAGAGAGAGAGAAAAAGGGCAGCACCCTTCTTCTTCTTTTCTTATCTTGTGTGGTTGTGACTAGTCTTTAGTTAAAATTTAGACCCACATCACACGGGAACAAGATGTTACGTTCCTGATAGTGATTACCGCCTCCGTGCGATCAATTTTCACCCGTAACCAACCATTCTTCTTGTGTGAAGAAACTGTTGCTAGATCCCCAACATCAAGTTTATGCTTAAGTTTGCCAAGTGCGGCGGCGCGTTCATCAGATGAACCCGTGTGTGGATTAAGTGTATGGATAATAACCTTATCGCCACGCCGAACATTACCACCCACATTTACCCTAGTGTTATCCCGAGCTAGCTTACCAGGCTCTAGAGGACCCTCGTTAGCAATTCTCTCGTACTCAGCATCTTCAGCAAGAAGTTGAGCTTGATTTGGCACTGGTAGGTGTACTTCTTCCCAACCGTTTGGGTAAGCAGGCTGTTCATACTTGTACAAGTGCCAACCGTCCTGCCCGTCGCCGCGCCACTCACCCAGCGAGTCTTGGTCGAGATTTTCATCGCTGCGCCCTCCAAATACCTCACGAGCAAGGTCGTTCTGCTCGCCAGTTCGCTCTGCCTGGTCATAGCCGACCTTGTAGGCAACGTCTTTGATGAAAGAGTATGCACGCTGCTTATCATAATCAGCGAGGTGACTAATGATCAGGCTGATTGCCGTGCAGGCAGCGACTGAATCGGGCAGATCCTGTGGCTCTGGCTGTGCTCGGAGCATAATAAGTCGCCCTGTATGAAGAATCTCCTCAACAATAGGCTTGATGATGTTGGTTTTGTTCTTATCGTTGACGAAAGCCATATTCACTAGTGGTTTCTTGTGTAAAGCTGGGATAGGTTGGGTGTAGTTGAGTTTAATTAGAAAAAGCATTTCAATTTTATTTATATAGGATTGCTACTCATTTCTCGGTTTGTCACTCATTTCTTAGTTATTGACTAAAAAAATTGAAATAAACCGAGAGAAAAGGGGTTACCCCCCGTTCTCTTAGTCTTTAACCAGCCATTTCTGCGCCTAATCGGCATAGATAACTTCACCAAACTTGGTGTGGCATCCTTGGCATAGGACCTTACCCTTAGTGGCCCTCTTCCAGCAGCACAGACAGTTTCGCCTGGTGTGGGGGAATCGCTTGGCTTTCTCAATCCAGTCATTGAGTGCCTCGGTCACCTCCTCGTATGGAAATGAGTTGTCTTCTAGGTCCATGAGCGCAAGAATTGATACACGATGATCTTTCCACTGTGCGTACTCAAAGCTGATGTCAAAGGCAATCGCTCCAGTGTCTTTGTCACGAGGCTGGGAGCGAGCCACCCATACCTTCACTTGTTCATGCGGCACATCTTCTTCTTCTTCTACCCCATAAGGGATGAAGCGCCAGCCATTGAACTCGTCACCATCCCACTCGCCAAGGTGCGTCTCAGTCTCTGCCATCACTGGTTTCTTGTGTAAAGCTGGGATAGGTTGGGGGTAGTTGAGTTTAATTAGAAAAAGTATTTCAATTTTATTTATATAGGATTGTCACTCATTTCTAGTTTTGCCAGTCATTTCTTAGTTAATAGACCAAAAAAAAATTGAAGTCTAATCAAGAGAAAAGACGGCACACATGGTATTTTTTTGGTCTATTTCAATTTTTCTCTCTACATCACACAAATCTATCCTCATTTCTAGGCCTCATCATCACTCGCGACAGGCGTCTTAGCCTTGCTGTTCCACTCAGCCTTAACCTCTGCGTCCTCAGCCTTCCAGCGGGCGGCAATAGCCTTAACCACCTCCTGGGGCTTAAGCTTCTCATCCTCACCCAATTCTGCCATAAGTTCGGCCTTCACCTCTGCACGGACCTCGTCGGCGTAGAGGAGGTAGCCAGTCTTGGCCCGCTTGGGCTTGTCTGCAGTATCAGCCTTTTGCTTGGTTTCCTTCTTGGCATCCTTCTCCTTCTTAGGCGAGGGGCCGCGCTTACGCACAATCTTCACATCAGAAGCAGCCAGAAACCGGTTAGCTTCCTCGACGTCGAAGCCATACTTCTCGGCAAGCGCGTTAACCGCCTGGGTCATGGCATCGGAGCACATGTTGTGGATAGCCGACTCAATCTGGGGCGACATCATGATGGTGGTAGCCATATCGATTCGGTTGGTTGTGTGTTGGTTTGTTGGTTTGTTGATGGATTAGAAGGTAGACCAGAAAAATCATTTCAATTTTTTATTAGGGGGGGTTACAGGGGTTCAAAATCTCACTCATTTCTCGTTTTCCCACTCATTTCTTGATATTGCACTCATTTCTTGGATTAGCGGGTAGACAATGCGTTGAAAAGTTCTAATTCAAGGCGGAAGTATGAATTGATGTTGCTGAGCTGACCCAAACTGAGAACAATTTCAGCGCCAAAGTTTTTGATT
>PCCK01000055.1 GCA_002731695.1 Porticoccaceae bacterium | reverse complement strand
TGCTTTCCTATCAGAGACTGCCAAGGAGTGCTTTTACGAGAAAGTAAGCTCAGAAGGCATATAACCATGGCTATATCGATAATGCACACATGTCGGTCAGAAGGGCGATACCTGCCAATCCATTTTATCCTCCGCATTAGCTTTTATTTATGTTGAAACATAATTTCATAAGCTTATACTGTCAGAGATTTAAAAGAGGTTATTCTCTTACAATTTTCATTTTAGAAAAGTGCCCGGACAGGGTTTATTCAATTAGACATAGACCAGCAAATTATCTTTTATAGCAGACTGTACTTAATTTAACTTAATAGAAATACTATGGACCTATCTTATTTTTTATTATTAAAAAAAATAATACGTGATAAAGCACTTAATAAATCTATATATTATTTAGCGAATCCTGGTAATTATGGTGACGGATTGATTCGTGAGGGAACGCTTGATTTTTTTAAAGAAATAGGTTTGGAATACAGGGAGTTGTATTTAACAAAATATCGAGATTTTCCTCGTGGAAATCAGTTTCATTGGAGGAGAAGTCGCCATTGGAAAAAAGCCTGTAAAAATGGAGGCTTGCTTATTTTTGGAGGAGGAGGTGCTTGGTGCCATCTGTGGGATCATTCAAAAATAGTCGAAACGTTGGCAAATGCTTTTGAGGTGATTGTGTTGCCTTCAACTTACGAAAAACGATATGAAATCGACAATGTCACATTTTTCAGACGTGACGAAGAAGAAAGCAAGGTGCTAATGCCGAAAAGCATTTTTTGTCATGACATGGCTTTTTATTTATCTAAAAGGACATTCACGGGATCGAGCGTGTCGTCAGGGATAGGTTATTTTTTTCGTAGCGATGCTGAGAGCGCTGGTCAGGTTTCGATTCCGGATAACAATCGAGATATTAGTATGGAGGGAGACAGTAATACGCCTGTACAAGGTTTTTTTGATGCGATATCATCCTTTCATGAAATTCATACCGATCGACTGCATGTGTCTATTGCCGCTGCACTTTTGAATAAAAAAGTCCATTTGTATTCAGGTTCTTATTTTAAGAATAAAGCAGTTTTTAAGGCGAGTCTGAAACCTTATTTTAAAAATATACAATTTCATTTATAATATATCTTTAATAAGATAAAAAACTTAATTTTTATTGTAAACGATGAGGATAAAAATAGAGATGATCTTGAAACAATCGTTCAGTCGGTTAAAAGTTTGCGTGAAGATGTGATTCCTTATGTTTTTCCTGGAAAGGAATGGTGAAATTCGACTTGGGAAAAATAGAAATATTCAACGCGTCCTAAATTGTTGATTGAAATTCGAGCATTGACTCAATCGAAACATCCACGGCGAGGGCTATGCTTGCGTAGTTCGGTGGATTTGAAGTCTAGGCAATATGAGAGCATTCAAGAGGATGAAAAGTACGCTATTCCATGGTCTTTCTGAGCGCCTTAATTGGTTTTAAATGAAGCAGCACGGGCACCTTTTGTGATCACAAAGCCGGATTTGGCCTGCCGTGGCAGGGCCATTAAACTTCGTACTAAACAACGCCTAAAATATGATACCGTTAGGCATGGTAAATAATTCTTGCTGGTACAAAAATTCAGTGACCGCAGAAGAGACGTTTTCAAAATTTCATGGCAGGCCAGATATAGCAAAAGCTTATATGACAGCGGCTAGGCATAGGAAATGACGATTGCGTGATGAGGAGTTTTTGTTATATTTATACAGACAATTTTTAAAATACCTAAATTTTTTAAGGAAACAAAATGTTAAGTATGAATAAGATTGAGGAGTGGTTGGATTGCTTTGAAGAATGTAACTGTTTACGAGACTTTGAAAATGGGGAGATATTTTTGCCTAATTTACTAGGATTCGGAGCGAGTATGCACAATGTAATAAGGCGAGATATATAAATTGAGGGGCATTGGAAACCTACGTGGACAAGGACGGAGGGTTTTAGGTTTAAGAGGGAAGACGCCAAGATTGTAAGATCTTCTGATGGGAAACTCGCGATTGTAATTGTGAATAGGCAAATACAACAGGTCTTTTTCTCGAAGCCGGCGAGTGTTAGCCATTTAACTCGACCAAGGGCGCCAATAAAGCCTTTTGATCCACTCCAATTCACGGAATGTCTAAATTGATATTGAAAGATCAACCTTTAACCTCTCTTTTGTATCATATAAGGACAACTGAATTTCCTTTCAGCAAGAATCCGATGCAGCTCTCACAAAGGCCTATTTTCCGCCCCCTAAGTCTATTTGATGTTCGCTTGCTTCTTGGCAATGTGGACATTGCTTTTACGAACCAATTTTCCAAGCGGCCGGACAACTTTTAGGGGGAGATCCTTGTTTAGAAATGACCGGTAGGTTGGGATGAGGAATTTCGGCAAGGGTAATGCCCGGTCCAGCCCAGACACCAGTCCGTCCACATCGGGGAAGGTCGGGTATTCATCCAGTTTCCCTAACGAAAGCAGCGCCAACATCGTCCGAAGACATTTTTCGCATTCGCCACAATTAACTTCGTCGTTTCTATGCTCCCAACAGATCCGCAGGTGATCAATCACCAGCGGTTCGTTCACGATCTTTTCCAGCTTTTCCGCTCGCCACAGATCCTGGCCAAAGTGTTCCACCTGCAACTGTTTGGAGGACCAAAGGTAGTCGGTCTTCCAGCTCGATCCCCACGGCTTGAAGTTAAAAACCGAAAATGAAGCGGAAATCAGAATTTTTGAAAATTCAGCAGCCAAGAGGTGTCCTACTGTGGCAAGGGCGGCACCGTGGAATTTTTCCCAATTGATTTTCCCTAGGATTGAGTGATCCCGGAGATTGGTCCTGACCACCACGAGCTTCACTCCGCTACGGTTTGCAACGTCACGCAGGCTTTTTTCCACGCTTTTCAATCGATCGGCCTTTTGCAGTCGCACGTCGTAGCCAGAGACATAGATAATTGCACCGACATCGGATCGATGCAGCATGGTATAAAAGGAATCCACTCCCAGGGATAGGAAGACAGCTGTGCCGCGTTTGCTTGTTTCCCCGGAATCACGATTCCTGCACTTAGTCTTAAATACCGTCGGGCCGATGGACCACCAGCTATCCCAGATTTGCCAAAGTTTCTTCAAATGAGCCGACAAAACCGGACAGATCCGAAGCGGAAATCGAAGTTTCCAATTGTCCAGTGCAGAGGTGGCAAAACACAGGCAAGCGAATGCGTCGTCGGAATCACTCAGTGGCAGATCCTCGCATTCGAACCATACTGTTTCTCCTTCTATTTCCCATTCCACACGACGACCTTTGCCCGTGCGTTGCATGGCCGTGAGGCCGAGAAGTCTTCGTTTGAAATAGGAAATCATCAGTTAGGAGGCGGAGTCTGCCATTTCAAGGGGTAGCAGATTCGCATGTATTTCCCCGAGGTTAAGGTGCGACTACGAGATCAAATTTTTGAAGTGTTACCGGCGTTGGATTTTGGAGCGGTGACAGTTTTGAATGCAGATTCCGAACTTGATCTCCTTCTCCAATCAAGAGGCCACAAATTAAGCGAGCTTCTTTATAATTAACTCTCATTAATATCATTTATTCTCATTACGTTTTGAGGTTTACCATTAGATCCGTATCAAGTTCTCCCCCCCCACGCCGATATTTAAATGTGTTTAAGTCCTATTCTGATATTTATGACAAGCGAGGAGCTATGTATCATGAAGCCATGGATAGGTGGCCCGATGCTAGGAAATGCGAATTCGAGGCATTGGTTGAAACAGCTCGAATTGAGAAGGCCCATCCTTTGATCTTGGATGTGCCATCGGGTGGGGGATATCTGTCCGCCTACCTGACTGATGGGGCGAAATTGGTTTCGATCGATCCAGCGCCCAACTTTTTGAAATCAGGAACTCATGAGAGCGATCACCAAGTGATTTGTGCGCCTCATGAGGCGATCCCGCTACCGGATGATTCGGCCGATGCCATTTTAAGTCTGGCCGGCATGCATCACATTGATGATCAGGTAGGTGTTTTTCAGGAATGGTTTCGGCTGTTGCGGTCCGGTGGGGCGTTGACGATCGGGGACGCGGAGGAGGGCTCCGCTACGGCAGAATTTCTTGATGGAGTGGTCGGGCGTTTCAATTCAATGGGACATCAGGGGAAATATCTGCGTGCGGAGCAGCTGGAGATGCTCGGAGCAATAGGATTCACTGTTACATTTGCGGCAATCAAGTCGTACGGTTGGCAGTTTGAAGATCGAAGCCAGATGTTTGAGTATTGCCGGACCTTATTCTGCATGGATAGCAATCCCAGTGACGAAGACCTACTCCAGGCAATTGAGCAAACTGTTGGCTTCAAGGAGCTGGATGGGTCTTGTGCACTCAATTGGGCTTTGTACTTCATTCGTGCGGTGAAGCCCTGACCTCCGAGCACTTTCATAACTTCCACCTACACTGAAATATGGCCGGATTTGTTTTTTTTGCGACTCAGGGAAACGATCGCGTTGTCCCTGAAATGTCCGCCGCCATCGAGCGATTGGCGCCAGAGGGTTTTCGTGAGATCCAAGGCGAGTGCTCCGGCCCAGCCGGCAAGATTGCCTGGCATCATGGAGAGGTGGCACCGTTCGAGCACTACGATGGGGAAGCCGGGACGGTATTGCTTTGGGGCGATGCGATTGCCTATGACAATGACTCGTATCTAACCGCTGCTGAGGTGCATCGACTGATCGCCGGGCAAGCCACAACGGAGGGTGAAGAGGCGTTGTCCAGATACAGCGGCCTGTTTGCGTGGATCTTTCTTTCCCGTGATGGCTGCCTGATCGCCGGGGTCGATTCGTTCGGATTTTTTCCGCTTTATTATTTCCAAGAAGGCGAGGCGTTTGGAATCGCTACGAGCCTGACCGCTCTCCGGCAGCATCCGGAATACTGCTCGGATGTCGATCCTGTTGGGTTACTCCGTTATGCGATCCAAAACGGATCGACCGGCACGCGGACCTTGGAGCACTCCGGGCGACGGTTGGCAACGGCTTGCTCGATTAAATATGACTCACAAAACAAACGCTTTGACCTGAATAAGCATCGCCTGCCCGGTCCTCGGGCAGGTAAGAAGACTCAACCCGAGGAGAAGGCGATCTTGCAATCCGTCGAGGCGACTCGCCGGGCTGTGGAGCGTCATGTGCAGCGGCCACCGGATCACGCCCTACTCTCCGGAGGGCTGGATTCGCGTCACATGCTGGCTCTTGCACACGAGGCGGGGATCCGGCCGCTGTGTGGGACGGGGGGCATCAAGTCCGACTACGAATCAATGTTTGCGTCTTCGGTCGCCAAGCGATTGGGACTGGAATGGTGTTGCCAAGAGGATTCCGTGGAAGCGCTCGAAGAGGGTATCAGAAACGAGTTGCGGCTACACTGGCTGGGAGGCGGTTTCAGTACTGTCAGCCTGAACGCCGGGGCTGCCCTAAGTCGACGACTCGGGAAACGCTCCTTAGGTGGGCTGGTTCTGGATTTTCATTACAGTCCGACCGGCTCGCTTCGTGTAGGCCGTAATTTGAATAAATTCGATTTCGCTCTTAAGACATGGATCAACCAAGCTGGAATCGATCCACAAACACTGCGGCGAATGTGTGTAGACTCAAGCATGCGTGATGCACTAGAATTGGCGATGGGTGAAATACGCGAGGAATGGGATGCATTTGAGGGCACAGGATTCGACCGAACCTGGAAGATGCTCATGCATTTTCGCGCACGTCCGCACTTAGGAACCCACGCATGGAAGCAATCGTTTTACACGTGGCCTGTGCTGCCGAGCGTAGATTTACCCATGGCGGAGTCGATCCGCAATATCGCTGATAGACATTTCATAAACCGGAAATTGCAGAGGCTGACTTTGCAGCGGATTGCGCCTGAATTGGCCCGAATTCCATTGGCCACCTTTTCGCATTCTCCGGAACCGATCACACCGAATATTGCGGCGACTTTGCAGCGGAAATATCTTATTCTGCGGGCGCGAATGAAGGGTTCGCGTCGGGACGAATATCATCGGTTTCATAGAGCCATGAATTTAGACCAACCGGCTTGGCGAAAGGTGCGCGAATACGCCGAGTCACATCGCGAATCACTACATCAGTTTTTTGATTCCGATAAACTTGATACGTATCTGCCAAAACCATCCGTGACGACTAGTATCAAAGCCGGTGGAGGGCATAGATTTATCTGTGGGATGATGTTGTGGAACGGGGTGCGGGCGGAGCAATGAGTTAGTCATCGTGTTATGTCTGAAAATGTCTCCGAATACTTGCACCTCAAAGACTGTTTACGCACCATTGGCGATGTTGAGGGTTCCGTATCCGATGCTACCTTTTTAGATCCGCATCTGAGCGTTGATTCGCTACTCGAGGGCATCGACATGAGAGGTGTTCCGATGGTGTAGCTGGACAATCTTAGGTTTTCCAAGGCGGAGGGAGCGGTGTCAAGGGTATCCATTGAAATCGACCAATGGTACCAATAAAGCCTTTTGATCCACACCATTCCACGGACTTTCTAACATGACCGTGCGAAATCGCACCTTTACCATCCCTTCCGAATCAGATAAGAACAATTGAATTTCCTTTCAAAAAGGGGGCCACCTATGCTCATTGGAAGTCTTGGGCTAGCGATTTTCTTTTTAGTGTTTCCGTTCTTCATCGATTTCTTTGCCAGCTAGGGATATAAAGAGGATAGATATATTTTAGAATTCTCATATTACCTGGTATCTTTCAGTCGGGCGTAAAGCAAACCGGTCGCAACGTTTTTCATTCTATATTTATAAACAATGTTACCATGAAAAAGTATTACGATAGATAATATATGGGAATCGTTCTGATTTTTAATAGTCGTTGCCTTTCGATTGATCGATTTCATAAATTGATAATTCTTCCATTTCCGCATAAAACCAATCTGTGAAATTTTGATTATCAGTAATCTTTTTACTTTTTTAATTAGCTTAATCACCTCCACAGCGTTTTTGTTATTAATTATCTCCGTAAATATTTTAGTAATACGACATATGCACCAATGATAATCTTCGCAAAAAAAGGGCAATGAAGCTTGAGCATTAACTTAATTCTCAACTTCTGACTTAAATTCTCTTTACCCAATACTGCATGTATTGAATTCTTATATTCATTGATCAGAAGATTCTTTTGATCAGAATCTGTGAACTGTGATGAGCTAGTGGTAAATCTCTCTAACAAAGTTAATGTTGTAAGTAAGTTTTTAACTCGTAAATCTGGCAATCCCATCTGGTCATAATAAGCGGACTGTTCGATTTTTGCCTCAATCAGATCTAACCTGTTTCTGTTAGTTATTTGCCCCATGATGCTGTTCTCACGTTGCCAGTAAAAATAGAGCTCCTTGGACGAATAACAAAGCTTCCCTGCCCTGTGAATTAACTTGTATGTTATAAATACATCTTCATGTAATTTTCCTAATGGAAATTTTAAATCATTAAAAAGGGTTTTCTTTATCAACTTTCCCCAAGCTGTCACTAACTGTGCATTAAGTTCACGATTGAGCTTCTCCAAAGCCTCAATATTAGTTAGCTCAAT
>PCCK01000054.1 GCA_002731695.1 Porticoccaceae bacterium | reverse complement strand
TACCGATGACGATATTATCCTCCCCAATATGGTTATCATTACCCCAAAGTGGGACAAACTTGATATGTGTAGCATCTGAGGGGATTTCATACTCAAATTCATAGGTAGCCCAGTCAGTCCCGCTATCTATCAATGCAGGCCTCATATCCCCGGTGTCACCGGCTGAATCATACCCTGACCCATCCGCATTAGATTTGTAAAACTCTACCTTCATGCCTCCAACTTTGGCGTCGAATCCATCTTTTGTTGAGAATATCTTGCTATCCTGCATCACCTTGTAAATCTTTCCGGGCTCCAGACCAGAATCCGCTAAGGGTGCAGGATTTCCGCCAGCGGTCACTAAGACCGACCACCAAGTCTCATTATTCGCTGCATCCATTGACCAATATCCGCCCGGATTACCTCCAGTCGCAGGGAAGGTGTTACCGGGGTTTGTGTCGGGCCCATAAGAAGTTTCCCAGCCAGCGCCACCTAACTCAAAATCCAAGTTGCGGATTCCTAGGTAGCCATCGACCTCACTCACATTCGCCGTCACCGCTGCATCGACGCCTGCACCCTCGTCTAAGGTCAGAGACGAGTCCAATTGAGCCGTTACGATCGCCAAAAGGTCAGCACCGGGAGCACTTAAGTCTGCAGCCGCTACCGCTACCGATGCGGCTTTAACCTCACCGGCTGCATCGTGTTTTAAACGAGAGACTGATGAGGCTGCAGATGTCCCAAAAGTATCAGGCGTAAGATTAGACAATGCGGCTGAAACCGTTGCAACAGCATTCGACGCACTTGTTAGCATTGCATCAGCAACCGCTGCGTCGACGGTTATTCCCAGATCTACTGCCTTCGTTTTTGCTTGTTCTTTTAGCTCACCCACCTGAGTGCTGTCAGCCAAGTCTACCGTGACTGCTGAAGCGACAACCATCCCAGCGATGGCGCTCATCGCCGCCTCACTGGCGTCCTTAGCTGTGACATCGGTTGCTCCTGCAACATCTGCCAGTCCTTTCATTGCCTCTGCAACCACAAGTTGTGCTGTCATAACCTGCTGGAAAACCGTCTCAACCTCATGTGCAGTCGTTTGGTCGGCACCCGCGGCAAAGGGGTTGTAGGAGGAAACATCAACTCCGGTTGGGAGGCCCATCGCCGTCGCAAGCTTCTCCGCTGTATAAGTCGGATCAGCTGATTTTGCTACCTCTAAGATCGTAGTCAGGGGAGTCACTACAGCGCTTCCGGAAGCAGCCTTCAAGACAACCGGTGAATCCGCATAACTCTCTCCCGAGATTGCATCGATGGTATCCGCCGTCATCTCGACTACCATCGTATAATTTGTGGGAACAGGCATGTTTTGTGAAAGAGAATAACCGCCGTTCACATCAGTCATCGCATGCGGCTCATTTGCGTCATGTATGTTGTTACCGTTGTAGTCCGCATAAACCTTGGCATGCTGAAGCGGCCCATCAATTACGTTGCCAACCGCAGGAGGCTCAGCAACATCAGTTACCGACACAACCACATTCTGAGTAACCTCAATTGTCCCATCGGAGACCTGGACCGTCATCGCATAATCGTTGGTCCCAGCTGCGCTACCCGTTGCCTCATAATCTGGCGCTGAGTTAAAGGTTATAACACCCGTCGAAGCCCCAATCGTGAACATCGCAGCATCTGCACCACCAGAAACACTAAACGTCAACGTATCTTCAGCATCAGCATCTGACGCTGCCGCTGTGCCCACAGCTGTGCCATTTTCCGCTACCGAAATAGCTGCATCAAGTGTGAGAGTTGGCGTGTTATTTTCGATCACATCCGTAACAGTTACCACAACATCTGTCTCATCCGCAGCGCGGCCATCTGAAACTCGGACCGTAATCGCATACTCGTTGGTACCCGCGGCGCTACCAGGTGTCTCAAAATCGGGCACCGTGTTGAACGTGATAGCACCGGTTGCTGAGTCGAGTGAGAAAGAGGACGCATCAGCTCCACCAATGATGCTGATTGTGAGCGTGTCTCCATCTGAGTCAGATGCAGTTGCCGTTGCCACGCTCGTTGTTCCCTCTTCAGGGACACTAATCGCCGCATCCAGAGTAAGAGTAGGGGCATTATTCGCGGCCGATACCGCCGTAGGAGGACCCTCGCCCCCGCTGCCTCCGCAAGCTTGCATGAGTAATATAATGGAACCAATAACAATAGAACGAAATAACAACGACATAAAAAAACCCTCTTTTAAATCCTTTTATGGAACACACTGAAATTAAAATTGCTCTGAAACAGATGGCGAGAGACCCCAATTAAAAACAGGAATCCTCTCGCATAATACAAAGTAGCACTGACTAATAAAATCGAACTTGCCTTGCTCAAACATACCCCCCCAACTTCCTGCCTCTTATTTTTATCCTTCACCCGAGCGAAATTCGGAAACCGATTTTGGAGTTAGACTTATTATTATTCAAAAACGGTTGCTTTTTTAACACTTTAAGCTCCGAATGTAAAGCCATAGATATTATGACCTTATCAATCCCTTGACAAAGACATGTCGTCGATGACGATACCGCTCGACCCATAGGACGCGCCGCCCGACCTGAATAAGATGTAGTAGATGCCGTCCTGCAAAATTTCAAAGCTACCCGGATCACTCTCGCTATCACAACCAGACTCAGATGCGTTACCCCGATATGTTATCGATGAGGGGCATTCCCATGAATTGAAGGCCTTGATCAACCGCCGGTCTCCCGAATATTCTTGGCCATCAACAGGACGCGTGGAACCGAGATAGACCTCTCCCCATGCGTCAGAAATACCTACATAATTCATACTCATGTCAAATCGATAGCTACCTGCGCACAACTCTACCTGTGTATATAACCCCATGTGCTTCCACTGACCCGCCTCCGCGGATCCTGTCTCCTCAAACTTCGCTACTCCTCCTGCTATCGTGACAGATCCCATAGTGTTCTCAACCTCGTACTGATTGACGACTGTCCAGCCCAAACCGCTATCGAAGTTGCCATTTGCCAAGAGGTTGACTCCTGTCGCACCGCAGCCACTGTTTGTGCCTGATTGCTCAGAGTCTGCTTCCAATACCGAAAAGTCAGATGTATAAAGGATTTCAGGGGCCACCTCCTGTCCCTCATCTGCCTGAGAGGATTTTACGACGTAAGCATTCCATCCAAGAACAAACGAGTCCTCCTGCCCACGGCTCAACCTAAATATAAGATAACGGCCTGCACCACTACCACCACCATACTGCTCATTGAGGTATGTCACCAGCCGACTACTTCCAATTTGTGAAGTTACCGTCAAACCCAACTCGCTTTGTGGAGTCAGAAAATTGCCCTCAATAAGTGTGCCAGCCGACTCAGGAGCATTACTCGGCGACCCGACATACCAGTCACTGAGCTGCAACGCAGGCTCGTCTGAAGCCCTCACTGCCCAGAGATCTGCAGGAAAATCGACGTCATCGCCTTTCACGTCGAGAGTAACCTCAAATTCGGCACTAGAAAAGGGTTCATCAACCTCTCCGAAGTCCGGCATCTGGAATACCATAAGACCCAATGTCATACCAAAATTACCCTCAGATCCTCCATACCACTCACCGATATTTAAACGCCAAGCATCATTACCTGAGAGGTTGTCGCCGTGCAAGGACAAGGTGCTGCCCTCGCTATCGTTCGCTATGCCGTTCGCGGCACCTGGAGTAGCACTCGCCGATGTTGCACGCGCCTCTATCATCCCATCAGCGGCAAGCGATGTCATTGAACGCGTGCCACCCGATTCTGCTGGCGATGTGCTGCTAAGTGAGTCTTTCCTGACGAAATTAAACGTCCAATACCCACCGGTGTAAGCAACCTCCAAGGTCATCCGGTCCTGTGTATTTGACATAACCTTGTAGGTCACGGACTCCGGTGCTGACGCCGGGTCACTAAGCTCATTGGCACCACTCACCACCTTCGGGATACCAAGATATGCCCCCAACCCGTTGAGGGTGATGGTCTTTAAAGCATAATCATAAGTAAACGTTGAACCAGCAGAGCCATCATGAGGAGCTACCGGTAGCCCACACTGCTCGGAAGAGACACCCTGCCAAGTCTCCAGCCAGGTCTGCTCTCCCAAAATATTTTCAAAAGTACCTTCTTCAGAGAACCGGTAAATATCATCAAATAAACAACTTCTCTCTTGAACCGCATTAGAATCACTGACCCAGTTTGACGTGCTGCCAGACGCAGGCCCTACCCCAAAGGCACCATACTCTTGAATCAGCACCCAATCTCCGACCAACATTTCAATGGTCAAACTCGGGGGAGGAACATATTCCTCAAGAACCCTCACATCCTCAAGGAAAAAGGTTTCATTATTTCCTGCTGAACCATAATCAAAACTTATCGACAACGAATCATAGGTAAAATCTGGATTAAACTGAGGGGACCCCGCGGGCGGATTACCAAAATCAAAGATAATGGTCTCCCAAGAATTGGCAGCCTTTGTCAGCGTTTCTGCGTCAGCTCTGATGGAGGCATTAACTTCACTTGATAGCACGGCACGAATTGGTATCCCAGCAACTGGCGAGAGAACACGCAGTGAGATGCGAGTGATCTTATCAGTAAGCGGATAAATTACGATTCCAGCAGCTATCGTTGTACTCGAGGAGGAATCCACACCGTTTATCACTGCAAGCACAGTGTTACTAACGTCGGAAGGGTCGGAGGCGAGACTGCTACTATTATCGCCAAAATCCAACAACCTATAGTCGATCACGGGATCATCAAAGCTTACCACCTCTCCAATATCCAAAACCGCATCACTTCCCGTGCCAATATTACCTACCGGCGCCTCGGTTGTAGGGGTAAATTTGATCCAATTTAAATTGAACCCTCCTGCAGGAGCGTCTACCCGCAATACGTGATCTCCTGCCGCAAGTGGCACCACACCCCCAGACTCCGTGACCCACGACTGCCAACCCCCTGAATTTCTCACCGACACCGCATCAACAAGCGAACCATCAAGAGACAGGTTAAGTCCTTGGCTGCTGCCTCCCTGGCTTGAAACCCGATAACTAACTACATAATTTCCCGATGAAGGAACGTTGAACGAATACTCCAACCAATCTCCTGCATCAATCCAACCTACGTTCAACCCACCTCCCTCATCCTCAGCAGCCTGAGTACCTATCTCACCATCGGGCTGCTGTACCGACAAACTAAACGACTCCGCCTCAACGATGATTGATCCATCATCCACACAAGCACTCTCGTCCGCCCGATTGAACTTCATCCAATTAAGGTTAAATGATGGTCCAACCGCATCGAGCCGCAGTGTTTGTGAGCCAGCCGTCAGCTCGACCGAACTATTAAACGTAACCCAACTTGAAAATCCGCCAGTCTGGATTACCTGAAACGTCTCTATAAGCGTCTCGCCCAATCTGAGTTCAAAGCCGGCACTTCCATAAGCGCTTGCGATACGATACTCAGCCCTGTAGCACCCGTCAGTAGGGATATCAACGGCGTACTCAATAAAATCACCAGCATCAAAATTTCCAACATAATTACTCAAATCACTATCAGTAGAAGGGGCAATTGCTACCGCTCCATCAGGCTCACTAATGACTGCAATCCAACTCTCAGCCTCAACAAAAACATCGTCTGGCGGCGGGGGAGTCCAAAGGCAACCTGCCCCATAATCATTGCCACCCGATCCCCCTTGTCTGATATCAAGGTTCATGAGATTCATGTTACCCCCACTTACAACGCGAAGTTTCTGCTCGCCAGCATCTAACGTAACCTCAACCTCAGAATCCTGAAAAGTATCCCAACCGCCTGTATCCGGTGTGGATACATTGTTCGTTAATTTAATGCAATTCGATTCGAAACTGATAGTCCCTCCCCCAATTGATGCGGTACGCATCGTAATGGTATAATTTCCGGCCGCTGCAACATCAATACTGTACTCAAGCCACTCATCTTCCTCAAAAAATCCTACAGAAGTATATCCCTCCGAGCTCGACTCAACATCAACGGCTTCATCTGCCCTGTAAGCCTCTCCAAGATTTATTTTTCCGGTATCATGATATGCAACGCCCTCTCCACCATAGTCATAATCAGATGCCCACAAGCGCCCACTCGGAGCAAGACTGTCCAAAGGATGCTCTGAATCTCCATTTGTGGGTACAGGCATGGATGATCCAAAGAATGGGCCCGGTGGGATCTCAGGAAGTGGGGGCAGAGGGGCTATGGATGAGGTATAACTTTCCGCCACCCGGTAGGTGTTAGCACCGTTTCTTTCCACACCGACACCGACCGGACCCGTCAACCCATAGTCGCCACCTCCGGATGCCTGAAGGGTACCCATAAGATGTGCCGAACCCGCCCATGGCCTCAAGGCAATATCACCGGTCGGCAGTTCAAGCCACTGAAACTTTTGCGGATCACCGATCTTCTGAGCCGAGGCTACCATCGCCTCACCCTCACCACTGACCGTGACATAAAGCCCATTATCCCCCCTCAAGGCAACGGAACCATCCGAGCCAGCATCAATCACAGTAAACTCATCACTACCTATACCATCATAGTTGCGGTCATCCGCAATCACCCGAAACGACTCATCCAACCGCAAAAATGCCTCATCCGCGCGGCTATATAAACCAATTTTCTGATCGATCGGTACATGAGGTGAACCACTTGCGGGCCAAGTGGCATTTGGACTATCTGGGCGCCATGCGGTGCCAGCAATGTCTAAGTATCCCTGAAATCGATCGAGCTCAAGGTCATTTGCTGCCAACCATTCGAATTGAGTCCAGCCTATATGATGGCTCTCAAATATTTCATTGAAATCATTCTTGGTATCACCTGGAAAAAACTCTGTGCACAAAAGTGCGGGGTAATCAGTACTTGTTTCAAGCGCACGGATTGTATTTTCTACCTCAGCGATATCCCAATACGCGTGAAATGCAAAACCAGCGTTATCCCAAATGCCCGGGAACTCAGCTGCAAGTCCATCCGCCCCTGCAATAGCTTGCTTGCCACCGAAAAAAGACATGAAGGAGCCCAGAAGAACCATGGTATCGGGTGCTACGTTACGGATGGTTTGATACATCTGCGCCTGTTTGTCCCAATCCTCCTGAGTCCAATTCCCATTAATACCAGCAACAGGTTCGTTGTGCGCCTCATAGATGACATGCGTCTCATCTCGATACTTAGAACCATAGAGATTCCAGAATGCGAGCGTTTTATCCATACTATGAATTTGTCCATTCTCACCATTATTTCCAACGGTGATGATCAAATACATTTTTGCTTCACGAGTCCGCGCCACCAACTGATCGGCAAGAACCTCGTTCAACCCAACTGGGTGAGGATTCTCGCTCGCATCCCCCTCGAGATATACGTGCAAGGTATTGAAACCGTATTCGTGTACCATTCGATCTAACTGCTCCGCAGAGGGGAGATTCGCCGGCAAGCTACCATAAGGATCTCCGCCATCAAAAGACAGACTTACACCCCTTAATGCTGTGCCGATATCAGAGCGAATAACATTATAGCCAAGAGAGTCATCAATATAGGGGCGACCCCGCACACTGACGTCGGCAAGTGTCTTATCCGGTATCTCACCGAGCGGCTCGTCGGCAGAGGCGGCTAGAATATCGCTGTCAGTAATATTCTCAGGAAGCTCTAAGAAATCGTTACCGCTCTCGACACCACAACCAGCCGATAGGAAAACCATTACTACAAGAACGACGTTCCTTAGGCACAAGGGCCAAACACTCGACTTTTTATCCAAATTTACACCCCATCAATATCCCATTTTCACACAACGCGCTTACACAGAACTAAAACTTATACCGCGCACCGAAGTGATATCTTGCATGTCCAAGCCCGAAATAACGCAGCTGATATAAAGACCTACCATGATCACGCCGATTCTGCTCCATCAGATTTTTGCCCTCAAAATAAACAGCCATGTTTTCATTGAATTGATAAGTGACATTAGCGTCAAGCTGGTGATATCGCTCCACAAAAACTGGATTCTCACCAGCCGACTTCAGATATTGATCGCGCCAGTTCCAAGAAAGACGAACCTCCCAAGGCTGCTTATCATAAAATGCTACAAGATCAGCCGTGTTACTCTGCCCATCAACCACCCACTGCTCTGCAAGCTGACCCAAATCATATTCGAGATCACCCCTCACGATGGTATAGTTAGCAGAAACACCGATTCCCGAGTCACCAAAAACATGTTTCAACTCAAAATCCCAACCTGTTACCGCAGTATTTCGGTCAGGACTATTTATGGGGATATTTAACTGGAATAATGCCAAGGGGTCTCCGGCAACACCCGTAACCGTCGCTTCCAGCCCTGCGGTACCCTCCTGAATAACGACATTCTGCTCGTTAGCTAAGACTTCAACGAAGTATTTGTTCAACTCTCTACTCGATATGCCAAATCGGGGATCCCCGCCGGTCAATTCCTCGTAAGCTTGCTCGTATAGGCTTCCACCATAGGGGTCATATAAGTCTTTAAAAAGCGGTTGATTTTCGAACTTTGCGGATACGATAAAGTTATCAACATCCTTGGCCCAAAACATGGCCGACACATAACTCTCATCGGCGTAATACCACTCTAACGACAGGTCGAAGTTTGTCGCCTCAATGGGCAACAGCTGCGGATTTCCCCTTCCCCCAAATCCACCGTCATTAGAGAAGCTGTAGATATTCATTGCGCCTTTAATATCATTGTACTCCGGTCGAGACACTGAGATCCCAGCAGAGGCCCGAAACATGACGTCCTCGGTCAATTCTATGTCGAAATCGAGGCTCGGTAATAGCATGCTATAGGCGCCATCAATCTCCGAAAATTGTCTTACCACGTCGCCATTTGAATCCTGCGAACGAAAAAGTTGGTACCTGTCTGCCGAAATATTCCATTCTATTCGCGAATATGCCGGCACCTTAGCCTCCGAATGCACCTCGGTATCCTCATAACGTAAGCCCGCGTAGAGGTTGACAGGTCGATCAAATAATTCGTCGACCCAGTGCAGTTGCAGGTATATTGAATTGGACGTTTCGGTACTAACCTCATCAGTATCGAAGTCATATGATGGGCAGAACCCAGTTAAGCATGGCCCAGGTTCATTAAGGCTCAGCACATGTGATCCCTCACGAAGAAACTGCTCACCCAGATCAATCATCTCTTGAAAGTCCCAATTAACAAATTCCATACGTTGACGAGTGTCATCTCCACCCTGAACGCCAGAAAAAACACCGGAAATTGTATCCACGGTCAAAATGTCTGCGATATCACCCGGTTGTCCCAGCCCACTCCAAGCATTTCCGCCACGGCTGATTCCCTTACTTTGACCTCGGTTCGTTACCTCGATCCGGCCTATGCCAAATTTAATACTGTGGCCCTCATCAAAAAGAAATTCCCCATCGAACTGCAGCTGCTGAATCTCCATCTTCTTGACTTCACTGTTGAAAGAACTACCCGTCAATTGCATGTCCTGAACGTCAAATTGGTCCCTGCGAATAATCTGGTTATGTGGGGTATTCCGTTCACCCAGTTCAACCTCTAACACAGGAATCCCGCTTGCTCCAAAATGGGCCGAAGTTGTAATTCGGTTTAGAGCCGATACCGCCACGAAATTGCTTGAGCCATGCTTGCTGTTGGGTCGAGAACGGTCTGTGGAATTCTGATAATCCATCGTAAGAGTAAGGTTTTCTCTCGGCTGCCACTCTATTTGGAAACCTAGCGCTTCTAGTTCGTCGCGAACACCGAAAAGACCTACCCCCTGCAGGTTATCATTAGCGCAGCCAATGTTGGTGTAGGTTATTGGGGACCAAATATTACCCTCTTGAATCCACTCGCTCTCGCGAGTCGGACAGTTAGTGCCAAGCCATGCTGACATGTCCTGATGACGTGTATCACTTTTGTTTTCAGCATAAGTATAGTCTACGGTCCCAGTAAGGTTATCAATAGGTCTCCACTGAAAAGTAAGCTGGGCATTCACTCGTTCCCGAGTAAAATCATCGAGGTTATACTGCACGTTCGTAGGCATGGAATAAATCCCCTCCGAAACCCCTGTCGGAAAATTGATGGCCGTCTCATCACCAACAATAATATACCCAGATCGGGCCTTAACATTTCCATTTTCGTCTAAAGTCCCGTTTACTACATCTTGTGCTGACACAAACGGCTGCCCCCAGAAATCTTGAGTGGTCGCATTTTGATCGCCCCCATCCCGCGTCGAGCTGCTCAGAGATAGCGCCACACCCAATTTATCTTGGGAAAAAGTCTGACTGAATGAGCCCACAATTTCAGGGGTAAATTTTTCACCGTTACGAGTGCCCGGATCATAAATTCCCTCGGCCACCATCACGGCATTCAGACCTGGTGTCTCTAGAGGCTTGCGAGTTTTGACATTAACCACTGCCCCAATACCACCCGTAGGCACATTAGCCCTAGATGACTTGTATACCTCCACAGCGGAAATACCCTCAGAAGCAATATTACCGAAGTCAAAGGACCTTCCTCCAGAAGTCGCCATTTGCCGTCCATTAAAGGTAACGAGGTTAAATCTTGGCCCAAATCCCCGCACAGTGATTTCGGTCCCCTCCCCTCGCGCTCGCTCAATTGCTATTCCGCTCACCCTTTGCAAGGATTCCGCAAGATTAGCGTCGGGAAATTTTCCCATTTCTATCTGTGATATCCCTGCAACAATGCCCTTAGCATCTCGCTTGATATCCATAGAGCGTTTCAGGCTTGCCTTTATACCGGTGATTACAATCTCCTCTAACTCAACCACCCCAGCTTGCTGATCCGCCTCTTGGGAAAAAGCATTAGACATCGTAAGGACGAGGCTTACAACGACCATCAAAAACATTTTCCTGAGTATATCGTCCATAACTACTCCCCAGCTCCACAACCCCAACCGGCCTGAAGCTCAACATCAATCTTTTTACCTCATTGCCTTGTTAACCTAATCCAGTTAATGTTGATTGCACCACTAATTGAACCACCAAGAAAATCAAGGCGCATAATTTGCTCTCCGGCAGTCAAGGGAATGACTGCACTTCGGGTCGTCCATTCTTGCCAACCACCCGTGCCTTCAAACGCCCGCGCATCCAACATCACACCGCCGATTGACAACTCAAATTCTGAGTCTTGCTCACTAGCCAACCGATACTCGATGAGATAATCACCGTCAGAGGGGACCGATATGCTGTATTCAACATAATCCCCACTGTCAATGTAACCAATGTTCTCTCCACCGCCCGACTCTCCCTCAACACAAGGCTCCGTATCCAGCGTGTCCTCGAGAGAGATACCACTCTGGTCATCAAAATCCTCAGCCTGAACGCAAATCTGTGTTATGGGAGGTTGTAGCTCAAACCAATTTAGGTTTTGATCCCCATCAAGAAAATCAATCTTTAGCGTGTATACTCCAACTACGAGCTCAAACTCTTGCGATGCCAGCGTTGTCCAGTTTTGCCAGTCGCCGGTGTCCGGAATAATTTGACTATCTATTAATTCACCATCAATCGAAACCGTAAATCCATTGCTACCTCCAGCACTCGCCACCCGATAATCTATGCTGTAAGGACCAATTCCCGGCGCTTCTATGCTGTAAACGAGAGAGTCCCCAGCGCTGACAAATGCCACATTTTGCCCGCCACCTTCGTCTGAAGTATCCTGAAGTCCCGTGCCGGAGGAACTAATGAAATCCTCAGCCTCATATCGGATAGGGTCAGCCTTGGGGATGCTAGTCTGAAGTAACAAAGGAAACTGAACACAGCCCTCGGAGTTTACGCAATGTATACGAATATTATCTAGCCGAAGATGCGCCGCACCTGTAACGACGACGTTCATTGGCACAGTGATTTTTGATGGATCCAGACCGGAATTGATGCCTCCAACACTCGGCGGATTGGCTAAAATATCAGAGATCGGAATGCTATGGCTTGTCCAAACATTTCGCTCCAGTCCTTCAAGGTTTATTACATGCTCTTTTCCTTGGCCGCCAGCAGATAACATCCCCACTCTTATATCGGTGGCAGTAAAATTTTCACTGTCCAAATACAAGTCGAAGTTCAGAGAAATATCTTTCCCTATAAGCTCTAGCTCGCCTGACTCGATCCCAATCTGCAGAGTTCCTATGCCCGGGGAATTTTCAATATCCAAAATCAATCCATTTCCGTCGTCAATAGTCTCAAAACCCACCTCCATACCGACCGATGGGGTGACAACAAAATGCTTGACAAACTCATCATCATAATGCCATTTGAGGAGCTCTGTGTCGGAGATCTTTGCATTAGTCACCGGATTAAAAACACCGTCAATAAAAATATCAGTAGACACCTCTTTCACACTCTCAATCCGGTTCGAAGCGAGTTTACTAATTTTTGTTTTCTCACCCGACGCGCACTCCTCTACCCGAGGCTCGACCGAAGAATCACAAGCCCATACCTTTATGTAGTCCACCATCATGGCTATCGGTATATCTTCCGCAACTGCTGACAAATCAAATACTACCGCCATCGCTTGATTGAATGGTCCTTCATTATTGATTATGACTTCTCCATTAGAGAGCACATAACCCCATGTGTGAAGAGTGTTCACCGTGTGCACATGATCACCATCTATGTACCAACGAATTTCCTTTTCGCCCCACTCGATCGCATATGTATGAAACTCGGTGGCAAGAGTCTCATTCATCTCCGAATTCATTAGCACGCCACTTGTGAGTCCCAAGCCGTAATCTGCGCTAGCTGCAGCAACTCCATCTCCAGACTTGAGGATGTTCAGGACATTCTCACCATCGAAGGCGTCTGTTGTAGGCACTAGCCTAAAGCCAGAAAAGATTTCGATACCAGCACCGCGCACGCTAGCCTCGACACGGCCATATTTTATACTTCGCAAGCTCACAGCTTTGGCAGTAAGATCTTCCTGCCCCGTTAACAACAAATTTCCACCTGTCACCTCCGCATTCAGCGACTCCCACCTACTACCATCAAGCTGACCTGCGTTGAAATCATCTTCCCACTCTAGCTTCCATCCGTACTCGTCTATGGTCTCGTAATCGTTGACTACATCGATGGTAAGTTCGGCTGTGGCCGTCTCGCCAGTGACAGTGTCGGTGACAATGTATTCCACACTGTCCTGACCAAAAAAATCTGTCTTTGGCGTGTAGACAAAAGTTCCATCAGAATTGAATTCAAATAACCCGTTCGACATTGAAGAGCCGGTCGCGATCGAGTAAGTGAGGTTATTACCAATATCATTCTTGCTCACGTCATCATAAACGGAGCCGCCATCCTCTACAGCCTCGATTATTTCTCCAAAACCAAGGACAATCCGATTGCCCTCATCGGTGGGAACAACTTGAGAAGAACCGCTGCCGCAAGCTGATAAAAAAACGACTGCTAAAATGATTAACCAAATGGTCATCCTGTTCACAAATTCGAGGCCCCGTAAGTAAGATAACTCGAAACTGAAAGTGAGATCATGGCCATCAACGTTATGGTTCCTGAGAAATCAAAGAACCCCTGCGGTTATGAAAAATTCCAGTCTCAAGATCAACGAAAATCTATCTAATTTCTTTTATTAATTAATAATAAATTGGTAGTGTTTCAAAAGCCGGTGCACTATAACTTCACTACTAATTTTAGTAAAGAAGTGTCTGCATTGCTCTTCCAGGGATGGTCAATGACGCCTGCTCGGAACTAACGAACAATCGATAATCTATAGGCTCTTCAGACATATTCATGACCACTGTAGCAGCTTTACCATCTGGATTTATGAAGGAAGTTGCCAGCAAAAGATTTTTATTTGTGCTGGTACTAATCCTCTCAGCATCAGCTCTTACAAACTTTGAGAAATGCCCAATGTAATAATAAGTTGGTGTAAAGATTAATTCTCCTGTCTGTGTGTCACCATGAACCGGGGCGAAACAGAAATTCTCCACATGATTTGGTCCTCCTCTCTGATCGAGCAAAAGATTCCAATCAGTCCAACCCACATTACCACGATTAAAATCTCTTATCATCGAGGAGCCATAGCGCTCTGCATTTGGCCAATGTTGATACTTTTCTGCAGAAAATTTTTCGACTGTGCCTTCCGTGAATAGTATGTGTTTATCTGGATAAGACGCATTGACCAACGCTAGATTTTCGTGCATATTTTCAAAGCCATCGCAGTGAGGGTAGCAATCTGTATACCATGTCTCATACCAATGGTATCCAATTCCCCAAGCATACTTAGATGCCTCGGGATCGTCGAATATAACGTTGGCACGTTGTACCATCAAGTCACGATTGTGATCCCACACAATAATGTTCTTATCTCCGAATCCTGCACTCTCCATGACAGGGCCAAGATGATTCTTTAAAAAATCTCGTTCCTCCTCCGCCGTGTAGATCATTGACTCCCAACGCTGAACGGCCATAGGCTCGTTTTGTATACTAATACCCCAGATAGGCATTCCCTCCGCCTCATAGGCAGCAATAAATTTAGTATAGTAAGTGGCCCAAGTATCGAAATATTTCGGGAGCAGTTTTCCACCCTGAAGCATACTGTTATTACTTTTCATATAGGCTGGGGCACTCCAGGGACTTGCGTAGAGTAGCAAACTTCCTCCTGCCGCCTCGGTAATACGTTTTATGAGTGGGATCCGCAACTGCTTGTCTTTATCGATACTAAAAGTTGACAGGGTCTCATCACCCTCCTCTACGTAAGTAAAACTTTCACTGCCAAAATCTGAGCTGTGAATTGTAATTCGAGCAAGGTTGTAGCCGATGCCATCCTCTTTATCGAAATACGCTCTTAAAAACTTATCTTGTTTATCACTGGGTAATTTTGCGAAAACCTCGGAGCTTGCGTCAGTAATAGAACCTCCGAAGCCTAGGATTCGTTGGAACCTCTTGTTAGGGTTAACAAAAACAGCAACCTCAGTCTCAAGCGGCTGAACTGCCAATTCAAAATCTACCGTCTCGTTCTGAGTCAATCGAAGACTACTATCCTTCGCCGTGGTATATACCTCGACATAATTTTCCAGTTGGTGACCATCTATGTTTAGCTCCTGAGCAGCGCCGTGATTGTTTTTATCAGGCTGACAGCCCAAGAGAGTAATCGATAAAAAGCATTGTAGGAACAACCGTTTACACATGAATTTCTCCCCTCTGATGAGACAGCTCTCGGTCGATCTAGTATCGTATTCTCGGGCCGTCCGTGATTCTAATTAATTTTTTTCAAGAGTACAGGTTAATTTAACGAACTATGGATTTTTTTCCTCCCCACCATGCACTACTTGGGTATGCGACCACAACTTATTTCTGAGGTGGACTGGAAGAAAACTGGCTGCGAAAACGAGAATAGTGAGCGGTATTAATACAACGACATGGTAGGGAGCTGCGGGCATGAGCCCCATTAAATTATCTCCCGTAGGCTTCGAAAGCAAGAACCAATAATTTGCAGGCTCACCAAGAAAATAGTTAATTAGATAAACAACAGGGAGTAGGATTAATGTCAAAAGGGATACCTTAAAAATATCTTTCTGCGTTGGCTTCTCCCCAAAAAGGCACATAGCCATTGAGATGCCCAATAAAACTATTGCATGCCCGTACTGATGGACTAAATAGTCAGGGGACGGAAATCCGTAAAGCGAATTTGGTGTGAGCATTGCCATACCAGCGAAAGGTATACCCCAAAAATACGCGCAACTGAAAACAAACCTTTTCCGCGTAAAAAAATAAATCACCATCGCCGCTGCGGAAAAGTCGCACAACTGAAGTGGCAGTATAGTTTTCCACTCACGACCATACATCGTTGTGAAAACGTGTAACTCTAGGAATTGGAGGTGGACCACAAGTGCGGTATAAATGAAAACTACGTATTTTATTGCTCTTCCATTTGCTGCAGCAATCAGTCTGGGGATATAGAGAATGAAAAAGAGACTCATGGCCACACAAAAGCCATGACGAAAAGAAAATATTTCGAAGGGGATCCATGGGCCCTCTAATGAAAGAGCCACTACTCTAACCTATACCGCTCAAAGAACTTAGTCCGCACCCTTCCACTTTTACCGGTGGTTTGCCAGTTGAAAGCGTGCTCAGGACGTTCTGCGTCGATCGAATTGAGGTACTCTGTTAACTTGGAATCCAACAAATTCGTTAGATCCTGTCTAACATCCGACAGATCGTTTTGTTCCCCGGGATCTTTACCCAAATCAAACACC
>PCCK01000053.1 GCA_002731695.1 Porticoccaceae bacterium | reverse complement strand
GTTGCTATGGTGCCAATCTCAACTAAGATGGTTTGTTCCGCTTCACTGCTTACCTAGAAGGTCGATTCCTTTTTTGGAAAACCTGTGCCATAAGACGAGGCCCTGCCGTTCCGTTGAGTATTCTGAGCGATACATTGAATGTCTTCTTTGAGAGCCTTGTCCTCGAAATCAAAGGTCTATTGATCGGAATCTGTATTGTATCGCTGAATACCCTTTTTAGAACAACTAAAACTCATAAAAGATTGTTGGGATAAATCCCATGGAAATAGGCCGAGATTAACAGAGTCACCTTTGCAAGTTGTCAGCCAAATATATAGACAACGATGAACAGGCCTAGCCACACAACGTCAACAAAGTGCCAATACCAAGACGCTGCTTCAAAACCAAACTGGTCCTCGTGGCTGAAGTGTCCCTTCAATCCCCGAATAAGCTGTATAAGTAGCATTCCCGTACCCAACGTCACGTGGGCGCCATGAAAGCCAGTCAGCATAAAGAATGTGGTGCCATAGATACCAGACTGGAGGGTTAACCCGTAATGAACGTAAGCTTCGTAGTACTCTGCAACCTGTAAACAAAGGAAAAAGAATCCTAGCATAACTGTAATCCCTAAGAATCTAAGGAAAATATTTCGATTACCTTCCTTAAGGGCCGTATGCGCAAAGTGCACGGTGACACTAGAGGATAGTAATATCACCGTATTCCATAATGGCAGCCATGGCAAAAGTGTGTAGAGCTTTGAAAACCACTGACTAGCTGGATACTCCCAAAGAGGAAGGCTCATATTCTTATCTGGACCCTTAAATATAGCCTCGTCTCCGTTGACTGCCTGATCCGGAGTCTCCATCACCGGCCACTGCCGCTCATATCCGGGCCATAGAATATCATTATTTGCCGTCGCAGCATCGGTCGGTGTGTTGTCAAAGATCGCCACCGAAGCCTCACCACCGATCCACGCGTTCACAAACACTCGAACGTAAAACAGCGCGCCAAAAAAAGCCGCAAAAAACATCACCTCTGAGAAGATAAACCATAACATACCAAGCACATAGGAATGCTTAAGTTGTGGACTTGCGAGACCCTGCATGTTTTCCTCGATAACAAGGCTCCACCACTTATACATAACGATTGTCATCAGAGCCAATCCAACAAGGAAGATTTTGGCATCGCCACCCTCTATCACCCAGCTCGCGGCCCCAAATGCCATTACACCCATTGCCGTCGCACAAAAAATTGGTAGCGCACTTTGCTCGGGGACATAATACTTTTCTTCTGACATCTGAGCTCCTAAGGTCATCCGCAACTGAGGTGGCGTTAGTTTAACACCGCTAGATTTCCATTTAAATTATTAGTAATGTCGAACAAAGTATAAGAGAGTGTTAGAGTATTCAAACTCGCCGGAAGATCAGGGTCAACGATAAATACTAATTCAAGGTCTGCCTTTTCACCCGAGGAAAGTGGCTGATTATTGAAGCAAAAGCACTCTGTCTTGTGGAAGTAGTTAGCTGCCGTGAACGGAATAAGACTCGGAATCGCTTGGCCAACCATGTCATTGGCAGTCCGGTTATGTGCGTAAAATACAACCTTTGTAGACTCCCCGGGATGAACCCGCACGCTGCTATCCTTCGGATAGAATTCCCACGGCATAGTAGCGTTATTCATTGCCACAAACTGCACTTCAACACTCCGGTTTTTATCAATCTCTACATCAACTGCTGTATAAGCGCTACCTGTCTTGCCACCTATACCTAAAATATCGCAAAAAAGATTATACAATGGCGGCATCACGAATATGGCGAATGAGAACATCAATACCGCTAGAAACGTTAGCTTTATTAACAGGGGCTTGTTACCAACAGTTCTCGACATGGCAATCTAAACCGCTCCCGGTGCCGCCTTGAACGCAACATGCGGCGTGGCTCCCGAGATACTCCATTCATCCTCTCCAGCCGCGCTGCTAGTCACGACTGGGGGCTTGATAAAGGTATGATAGGGCGCCGGCGTTGGGACGAGCCATTCTAAGCCTTCCGCACCTTCCCAGACCTTCGCTTCTTTGACAGGTTCGCCATACATGATGGTGCGCACAACATTGTAGAGAAACAAGATTTGTGCTCCACCATATAAAAAGGCGCCTACGCTAGACACCATATTCCAGTCAGCAAACTGTAATCCATAATCCGCATATCTTCGCGGCATACCAGCCAATCCAAGGAAGTGTTGCGGCATAAATGTAATATTAAATGCAATAAATGCAAGCCAAAATTGCACCTTGCCCATAGTCTCATCGTACATCCGCCCACACCACTTCGGTAACCAATAATAAACCGCTGCAGTCCCACTAAACACAGCGCCAGCCACCATGACATAATGAAAGTGGGCTACGACAAAATAGGTGTCATGATATTGTATATCGGCCGCGGCCACAGACAGCATTAATCCGGTAAAACCACCAAAAGTAAACAGAATCACGAAAGCAATACAAAAAAGCATCGGTGTTTCATACGTTATTGCGCCGCGGTACATCGTTGTAATCCAGTTGAAAACCTTTACTCCGGTCGGCACAGCAATAAGCATGGTTGCATACATAAAGTACAACTCTCCAGCAATCGGCATCCCAACGGTGAACATATGGTGTGCCCAAACTACAAATGACAAAAAGGCAATCGCGGCTGTCGCATACACCATCGACGAATATCCAAAAAGAGGTTTTCGACTGAACGTCGGGATTATCTGAGAAACAACGCCGAAAGCGGGCAAAATTATAATGTATACCTCAGGGTGCCCAAAAAACCAGAAAACGTGCTGGAACAGCACAGGATCACCACCTCCCGCAGCATTGAAAAAGCTAGTTCCAAAATTGATGTCCATCAACATCATCGTGACTGCTCCCGCCAAAACTGGCATAACTGCAACCAATAAAAATGCTGTAATTAGCCAAGTCCACACGAATAGTGGCATTTTCATGTAGGTCATCCCAGGAGCCCGCATATTCATGACGGTAGCAATAATATTGATCGATCCCATAATTGAAGACGCACCCATAATGTGGACCGCAAAAATGAAAAAGTTAACAGAATCGGGAGCGTAAGTAGTCGAGAGGGGTGCGTAAAACGTCCATCCGAAATTAGGACCGCCGCCCTCCATAAACAGTGTAGAAATGAGAATAGCGAAGGCAAATGGCAAAATCCAAAAGCTAAGGTTGTTCATCCTAGGGAGCGCCATATCTGGCGCGCCAATCATCATTGGAATCATCCAGTTGGCAAGTCCAACAAAAGCCGGCATAATAGCACCAAACACCATCACGAGACCATGCATTGTGGTCATCTGAATGAAAAATTCTGGTTGAACCAGCTGAACGCCCGGTTGGAACAACTCAGCACGAATGATCATTGCAAAAAAGCCACCCGTCAAAAACATAGCAAAGCTAAACCACAGGTACAGTGTGCCGATGTCTTTGTGATTAGTGGTGTATAGCCACCGTGTTATGCCCTCTGCCGGACCGTGTGCCATAGTTTTACTCCTAATAAAATAAATTACAAAGCGCTGATTTATTGCGCGGTCTTGAAGTTAAGTACATCAACTGGTTGAACAATGTCTCCGACACTGTTATCCCATGTATTACGTTTGTAGTGAATCACAGCCGCAATATCTACTTCCGAAAGCTGGTCTGCAAAAGACTGCATTGATGACCCCGCAATCCCGTTTATGAGCACCGCAATGTGCCCGTCTGCAGGACCCTGTACGATCGAACTCCCATTAAGCGCAGGGAAGATGCCAGGTATGCCGTTTCCATCAGCTTGGTGGCACCCAGCACATGAAATCTTATACACATCTTCTCCCTTGGACATAAGCTCTTCATGAGACCACTGCTTCCCGATCGTAGACGCGTATAAAGCAGCCTCCTCCTTTTTGCCTGCAAGCCATAGGTTGTAGTCATCCTCCTCCTTCACCTCGACAACTATGGGCATGAATGGGTGACCCTTACCACAGAGCTCGGTGCACTCGCCCACATATAACCCAGGCTCCTCTACTCTTGCCCAAGCCGCCGTAAACAAACCGGGAACAGCATCTCGCTTGACACCGAAATCTGGAACCCACCAAGAGTGTATGACATCATTTCCTGTTATCAGGAATCGAACCTTTTTGTTAACCGGTATAACAAGAGGTTGATTCACTTCTCGGAGGTAATGTTCCCCCTTCGGTTCGCGACCTTCAATCTCATCGATGGAGGTGCGCATCTCGCTCATGTACTTAATACCCTCACCAAGATGCTCGTACTGCCATTTCCATTGATAGCCGGTAACCTTTATATCTAAATCTGCATTTTCCGTGTCGTATACCTTCAGGAGCGCAGACGTAGCAGGAATCGCCATAAAAATTAAAATAAGTGCCGGAACCACTGTCCACGCTATCTCCACCCCCAAATGCTCATGGAAATTTGCTGCCTCCACTCCGCGAGACTTACGATGCGCATACATCACGTAAAACATGAACCCAAAGACTACCACTCCGATAGCGGTGCAGATCCACATCATCAACATGTGAACATCATAAGCCACCTGACTAACTTCAGTTACACCCTTTGGCATGTTAAGGTTAGTAAACCCTCCACCCATACTCGGGGCGTCGCCGTCAGCACCTAAGCTGGTAGTGCCCATGAATGATGAGCAACTCAAAAAAAGCGCTAGCGCTCTTTTTAACATGGTATGAATCTCCATAATAATGTGTAATGTCCCATTGCCTATTTAGCCGAAAGTTCTTTTGAAGGATGGCCGATAACCGACTTGCGTTAGTTTACCAAAGTTGTGTGCTTTTCTCCATAACGATAGGTTATAACATCGGTGCCTAATACTCGTCAGTCAAACTTTGACACGAACTTATACGGGGATGGACATTAAAAAGTTGACTTCAGGCATTGACTTGTCCTAAACCTGTAAAGCGCCCCTAAATCCGTTTGGAATATATGTCGATGTAAAAGTGGCTTTCGGTCTCTCGCTTAGTCATCTAAAAGATGTAATGGCCTCTCTTCCTCATCCGATATTGCGGGTATTTTGTTGACCCTCGTCTTCAAAACTTTGGGTGGAGACATAATCCTGAGCTGGTCTATAAACCCGCACGATATGCATTCTCGGAAGTCAACACCATCAACAGAAAACCCCACTAATCTATCCAATGCGGAGCATTTCGGACAGACTACCCCAGCGATAAACCGTTTTTTTGTTGAAAAGGTCAATTGGAATCCTCCGCCTTGGTTATTTGATTCCGTATCGCTACAATCATACAATGAAAAACATACGTAAACATCGTGGTGTGAGCCCAAAGCTAGGAAAACGGGTATACATAGACCCATCTGCAGTAGTAATCGGAGAGGTAGTGTTGGGTGACGACTGCTCTGTCTGGCCGGGAGCGGTAATAAGGGGTGATATGCACAGCATTACAGTCGGTCATCGAACGAATGTTCAGGACAACGCTGTTCTTCACATCACGCATCCGAGCAGATTTAATAACGATGGATGGCCGTTAGTTGTCGGATGCGATGTTGTGATTGGTCATAGTGCAGTTGTCCATGGATGTAGGCTCAATGATCGATTGTTAATCGGAAACGGTGCGATCGTAAATGACGGTGCCGAAATTGAGAGTGAGGTAATAGTGGGAGCGGGATGCATAGTACCGCCGGGCAAAAAACTTGTCTCTGGGTATGTATACGTTGGTAACCCTTGTCGAGAGTTACGGCCAATCACTGATCGCGAAAAAGAATTATTCACATACACAGCCGCTAATTACGTAAAATTAAAAAATGTTTACTTATCGGAAGAGAGCGGCTAACAAAACTACTATAATTTACTACGTATCGTATTAATGACTGATTTTGTCTCAGGACGAACACCGCGCCACAGAAAAAACGACTCCGCTGCCTGTTCAACTAACATGCCCAAGCCATCGCTCATTTTAGCGCCAAGGGAAGCACCCCAACACATGAATTCAGTTGGTTTTTTTGAGTAAACCATATCGTAACACCGCGATTCTCTTGCTAAAATGCTACTTGGCAATGATAATTTTTGACCCGTCAGACTAGCACTAGTGCCATTGATAACAAGATCAAAGCTCTGCCCTTCCAGCCCCTCATAGGAGCCAAAGGTAATCGGTCCCAACGTCGAAAAAATGGGTATTAGTGTTTGTGCCTTGACAACCGTTCTGTTAACGACAACCACCTTACTCGGTTGCTCCCAAAGTAAAGGTCCCAACACCCCTCGTACCGCTCCCCCAGCACCGAGCACTAATACTCTCAACCCTTTTAATGGCCACCCAAGATTGTGCTTCAAATCATTTAATAAGCCCACCCCGTCGGTATTGTCGCCACAGGTGCCACCCTTTGCGTTGCGCCATAATGTATTCACTGACCCCGCAAGAAACGCCCTATGCGTCCGTTGGTCAACATAAGAACTTGCTTCAAGTTTAAATGGTACCGTAACATTTAAACCATGCCCGCCGCTAAGAAAAAACTCATCCACGCTATCAGAAAACCTATCGACATCAATCAAGTGGGCCGCATATTCAATACTTTGACCGGTATTTGACGCAAATTTGCTATGTATTAAGGGCGAACGACTATGTGCTATTGGATTTCCAAAAACAGCGTATTTATCCCGAATCATTGACAATGCCGTGCTCCCAAATAAAATTTCTATTATTTTTATTTCATTCAATCAGACCGTTTCATGTCCAATCAACTTTCAATCCAATCACGTCGAGGCAAATAATTTTCATACAAAGCTGCCTCTTCTGATCCGGGCTTGGGATCCCAATCATAAACCCATTTCGCAATCGGAGGTAATGACATTAGTATTGATTCAGTGCGACCTGCACTTTGCAGCCCGAACAAGGTGCCACGATCGTAGAGCAGATTGAACTCCACATACCTTCCTCGACGATAGAGTTGAAAATTTCTTTGGCGATCTGAAAAGGGTTGCTGACAACGACGCATTAAAATCGGCCAGTATGCTGGTTCAAAGCTATTGCCCACGCTTTGCATCAACGCAAAACTTTTCTCGAAACCTAATTCATTAAAATCATCGAAAAATAAACCACCTATCCCTCGCGCCTCGCAACGATGTGGAAGATAAAAGTAATCATCGCAAGCCCGTTTAAACCTATTATAAAGATGTGGTGAAAATGGATCGCAAGCCGCTTTCGCTGTAGAATGCCAATGAATACAATCCTCCTTATTTCCATAATACGGGGTCAGATCATAGCCGCCACCGAACCACCAAACCGTGTCACAGCCTGATTTTTCCGAAACGAAAAACCTTATATTCGCATGAGCAGTAGGGACATAAGGATTTTGGGGATGTATCACGAGCGATAATCCCATTGCCTCATAATTTCTCCCTCGCAACTCTGGACGCGCTTCGGTCGCTGAACTGGGGAGTACAGAGCCGAAGATGTGTGAAGTGTTAATGCCGGCTTTCTCGACTATTGAGCCATCCATTAAAACACGACTACAACCGCCGCCGCCCTCCGATCTATGCCATTCATGTTGATTCCAAAGATGCTTCTGATCACCACCGAATACGTTGCAAAGTCTATTTTGAAGAACGCTTAAGTACTCTCTAACGCTGTGCTTTTTATCAGCGTTCATGAGTTTCTAACAACCTCTAAAGTTATTAGATCCCTGATCTCACTAGAACCCTTTGCATTACCTATTTGCCCAGGTGCAATAAAGTCAACAGCAGTGCCAAAGTAACTCGATACTTCTTCCATTGTCTTAGATGGTGGAAATCCAGACGGATTCGCTGAAGTAGATACCAATGGCACCCCTACGTTAGCGCAAAGGGCGGCAATCGGCGAGTGTCTCACGATCCGTACCGCTAAACGCGGATGATTTCCTGTTATTAACGTTGAAACACGTCCCGAATGAGGAATCAACCATGTCACTGGGTTTTCTGAGCCAGAACTCGCAAGTTGCGTACTTTGATCCGAAGTTAAATCAGGCGCGAGGTGTCTCAATAATTCTACGTTGTGGGTAATTAGAATAAGTCCTTTCGTTGCCGGCCTATTTTTAAGTGCCAATATCCGCTTAATCGCTGTTTCACACCAAGCGTCACAGCTCAAGCCCCACACTCCTTCCGCGGGACACGCGACTACCCCCTCTTTTTTCAGTATGGCCGCCGCCTGGACGATCCCGGGATGATTTGCCCAGTCCATAATTTATGCTTGGTTTGCTATCCTTTCCTGCACCACGGCGTCTTTAACCATCACGCCGCGCGCGCCGTCTTCTCGTTCGCGGATTAATTTTGTATGGAGTGCTGTGTCATTAACCGCGAGTATTTGTACGGCAAGGTAAGCGGCATTTTTTGCTCCCGCCTTGCCAATAGCAACCGTTGCAACTGGAATACCTGCTGGCATTTGAACAGTAGACAATAGGGCATCCATCCCACCAAGGGAGGCGTCAATAGGGAGTCCTATGACTGGTTTCAGTGTAATCGCTGCCACAGCTCCCGCCAAATGAGCAGCCATGCCCGCAGCGCATATGAACACCGCACAACCGCGATGGTCAGCGTCTGCTACAAATTCCGCAGTTGATCGTGGAGTACGGTGGGCTGATGTAACTTTCACCTCATAGGGAACCGAAAATTTTTTAAGAATTGTAAAACTCGCCTCCACAGTGGGAAGATCAGAGTCCGATCCCATCAAGATTGCAACAAATGGTTTGTTCATGTTCGTATCACCTATTTTTCGAGAGGCAGGTTATCCGAACTACTGCCATACCGCAAGCTCAGGTAAATTTACTCTTAAAAATATTAAATGTTTAGATTAGTTTTATACTTTTTCCAACTTTCACTACGACAACGCAGTTTAAACTGGAACAAAGGAAAACTCCTTTACAGACATAACGCCACATAAATTTGTTATATTAATCCATAATGAATAAATTAAAATAACGTTATGTTTTAAAATATAACTGTAAAAATTACCTCGATTGTTGATCAGTTTTGAGATAAAAAAGAATGTTACCGTGTTAGGATGAGCGTCAAAAATCATTGATCAATGTTCTATCGAACAAAGAGAGAATTGGAATTAATGCCCATATTAAGCATTTTACAGTATCCAGATTCAAGACTACGCTTAAAGGCTGCGCCAGTCGAAAATATAGATGAAAAGATCCAAAAGCTAATAACTAACATGCTAGAGACCATGTGGGATGCCAATGGGATAGGTCTCGCTGCAACGCAAGTTGATGTGCAACAACGTATAATTGTGATGGATCTTCAGGGTGATCGAATTAACCCGAGAGTATTTATCAATGCCGAATTGGCTATCTTAGATAAAACACCAAGTTCCTTTGATGAGGGTTGCCTCTCTATACCAGAGGTTGTCGAAACAGTTGAACGACCCTCTAAGGTTCTTATAAGCGCGATGGACGGGGAAGGTAAGTGGTTCGAAGAAGAGGCGGAGGGACTGTTGGCGGTATGTATCCAGCATGAAATTGATCACCTCGATGGCAAGTTATTTGTTGACTATCTCTCCTCAGTAAGACGCCAACGCATCCGCAAACAACTCAAAAAAAATCGTACATAGGCAACTGATAGCTTGAATATTGTTTTCGCTGGTACCCCTGAGTTTGCAGCTTCGCACCTTGATTTTTTGTTGAAAAGGAATCTAAACGTTACAGCGGTGCTGACTCAGCCCGACCGACCAGCCGGAAGAGGAAAAAAAACAACTGCAAGTGCTGTGAAACTGCTATCGATGAAGCGAGGGCTTCGGATTTTACAGCCGATTTCGTTGAGATCATCAGGTACAGAGGATCAAATACGTGATTTAAATGCAGACCTAATAATTGTGGTAGCCTACGGCGTGATTTTACCAAAAACTATCCTTAAAATGCCTACATTAGGATGTATTAACGTCCATGCATCGCTTCTGCCGAAGTGGCGAGGTGCTGCGCCTATTCAGCGCGCAATCGAAGCTGGAGATAAGGAAACAGGTATTAGTATCATGCAGATGGATGAGGGTCTCGACACTGGACCAGTAATTTGTCAATCGCATTACCGCATAAAGCCTTCAAATACTGCCGAAGACCTATTGATGACACTCCCCAAAATTGGTGGTCCCGCGCTACTCAGGTGTATTGAATTGATTAAATTAGGTTCGGCAACCGCAAATGTCCAAAATCACGATCGAAGTAGTTATGCTCCCAAAGTCACTAAATCAGAGGCGTTCATTGACTGGTCCGAGGATGCCCAACAAATAGAAAGAAAAATACGTGCATTTAATCCCTCACCAGTTGCATATACGACACTGAGCTCAATCCGAATAAAAATTTGGCGCGCAAAATTAACTAAAAAACTAAGTAAAGCGCCACCGGGTGTCATTTTGTCTGCTGATAAAACGGGATTATGCGTTGCATGTCGTGACAAATGTTTACTCGTACAAGAAATACAGTTTCCAGGGAAATCTCGAACAAGAGTTTCCGATTTGCTAAATTCGAAAGCTTCTTTCCTTTCGAAGGGTAATCAATTAGGAAAGTGACAGATGAACGCGCGCACCTCAGCAGCAAAGGTTATTGCGAGAGTATTCAACGGTAAGTCACTCGCTGCAGAACTTCCAAAAGCTCTAAAGAACTGTGATGTTCCGAATCAGGCCTTACTTAAAGATCTTTGTTTTGGAACATTACGCTCACATCCAAAAATAAAATTACTCGTAGATGCCTTATTGACTAGACCAATGCGCACGAAGGACATCGAAATAGAAGCACTAATCTACGTTGGTATCTATCAGTTACTAACCCACAATAAACCAAAGTATGCGATAGTAGACGAAACTGTAAAAGCAAGCACAATGCTGAGACGCAAATGGGCCAAATCGCTGGTCAATGCAGTTCTTCGAAATTTTTTAAGAAAACAAAATGAGCTAGAAAAAAAGCTTTGTAAAAATCCAGATTATACAACAATGCACCCGCTGTGGTTGATTGAACGCTTAAGTAGCGCTTGGCCAGAGACTTTGGTTTCTGAAATACTTGCAGCGAATAACGAACGTGCGCCTATGACGCTCAGAGTTAATTCACAAAAAATTTCTCGTAATAATTATCTATTAAAACTTCAAAAAGCAGGTATCGATGTCGAAATAACATCCATAAGTGACCACGGTTTAATGCTTAATCTGCCCTTAGATGTTTGGAAATTACCAGGCTTTGCAAACGGAGAATGCAGTGTACAAGATGAAGCGGCACAGCTGGCGGCCTCTCTTTTAAGACCTTCCCCTGACGAGCGAATCCTCGATGCCTGCAGCGCACCCGGGGGAAAGACAGGGCACCTCATTGAATTGCAACCAAAGTTGAAGGCACTCGTAGCTTTAGATCAAGACCCTAAGCGAATAAGTTTAGTTAAAGAAAACCTTGAGCGACTTGGTATAAAAGCGCAACTAAAGGTTGCTGACGCCACGTTAACTGATACGTGGTGGGACGGTATTTTTTTCGATAAAGTTTTAGTTGACGCTCCATGTTCCGCCAGCGGCGTGATCAGGCGGCATCCCGATATCAAAATACTGCGGAATTCTTCAGATATTGATAAGCTTAGGCAAACTCAACTCACACTCTTAAGTAGAGTTTGGGAAGTTCTCAAACCTGGAGGCGAATTGCTCTATGTCACTTGCTCTGTTTTGCCTGAGGAAAACGATCAGGTGGTAGAAGACTTTTTTAAATCCTGTTGCGACGCACAAGTGGAGCACATAAATTGTGGTTGGGGAAGACCGACAAAATTTGGAATCCAACTATTTCCAACAAATAACAGTCATGACGGTTTCTATTATGCAAGACTCAGCAAATTACTCTGACAAAAAAATTCGGCAAAATTTATGAAAATAATCATTGTGGGGGCTGGGCAAGTTGGTGCAACTCTCGCCGAAAACTTGGCACGAGAATACAATGACATTACGGTTATAGATGTCGACGAGGGAGCCCTTGTGATATTGCAAGATAGGCTCGACATAAGAACCGTCACCGGCATTGGTAGTCACCCCGATGTTCTTGTCAGAGCGGGTATAGAAGATGCGGACATGTTAGTTGCTGTTACCAACAGCGATGAGGTAAATATAATCGCATGCCAAGTCGCGTACTCACTTTTTCACACTCCCACAAAAATAGCTCGAATCAGGGCATATAGTTACACTAATCCAAAATTTTATAATAAACTTTTCAACGATAAACATATGCCTGTAGATGTCATGATAACTCCGGAACAGGTTGTAACTGACTATATTTCAAAATTAGTTGCTCAACCAGGAGCTCTACAGGTGCTTGACTTTGCGCACGGGGTAATTCAATTAGTGGGCTTACGCGCTGTAAAGAATAGTCCACTGGTCGGACAAGAACTGCGGACATTAAAAGAGCATATCCCCAACGCCGAGGCTCGAGTGGCCGCTATCTACCGAAAAGATCGAGCGATATTTCCCACTGGCTTGACCGTGATCGAAGATGGTGATGAAGTCTTTTTCATTGCTGCGCGAGACAATATCCGAAAGGTAATGAGCGAACTGCGCAAACTAGAGAAGCCTTATCATCGTTTAATAATTGCAGGAGGGGGTAACATTGGATTTCGCCTGTCCAAAGCCTTAGAGAAAGAGTACAGCATAAAGATTATCGAGCAATCAAAAGCACGCGCAGAATTTCTTTCAGAAAAACTTGATAGCTCTGTTGTGCTGAACGGTTCTGCCACTGATCAAGAACTTCTTTTAGACGAAAATATTGATCGGGCCGACGTTTTCCTCGCTCTTACAAACGATGATGAAGTAAACATAATGGCATCACTCCTCGCAAAACAGCTGGGCACCAAAAAAGTCATGACATTGATTAGCAACCCGGTATATGCAGATTTGATGCAAGGCGGAGATATAGACATCGCTATTTCGCCACAGCAAGCAACCATTAGCTCACTGCTTGCACATGTTAGAAAAGCTGACACTGTCGGCGTGCACTCGCTGAGAAGAGGCGCTGCAGAAGCTCTTGAAATAATAGTTCATGGCGATGAAAAAAACTCGAAGGTGGTCGGTCGTAGAATTGAAGATATCCCTTCTCCCCCAGGTGCCACACTCGCCGCATTGGTTCGTGACGGAAAAGTACACATCGCGCATCGGAACACGGTCATTCAGAGCGGTGATCATGTTATTGTATTTCTAGTTAATAAGGCGCGCACACGAGACATAGAGAAACTTTTTACCGTGGGCTTCAATTTTTTTTAGGTTACAAATATGCATGCCACTGTGACAGCGCGGGTGCTGGGACTACTTTTGATTTTGTTTAGCGTAACCATGCTACCGCCAATAGCTGTGTCCATAATATATTCAGAGTCTTTTGCTGGGATATTTTTGAGCGCGTTCTTAATCACGCTGTTAGCGGGATTAGTCATATGGCTACCCGTCCGACAAAGCGCCCACGAATTGAGAACACGAGACGGCTTTATTGTTACGGTATTATTTTGGTTAGTATTGAGTGTATTTGGGACGCTTCCCTTTCTATTTTCAGATGCATTAGAACTATCATTCGTGGATACTCTGTTTGAGTCGGTTTCAGGCTTGACGACTACGGGCGCAACCGTTCTCTCTGGTCTTGATGATCTACCAAAATCGCTCTTGTACTACAGACAACAACTGCAGTGGCTGGGGGGCATAGGGATCATAGTAATTGCAGTAGCGGTTTTACCTATGCTGGGGGTTGGCGGCGTGCAGATATATCGAGCAGAAGCGCCTGGCCCTATAAAAGACACAAAAATTACTCCTAGGATTACCGAAACCGCAACGGTTCTTTTCAAGATATATCTAACACTCACCGCCACGTGCGCCATCGCGTATTGGTGTGCCGGCATGTCTACATTTGATGCGATTACTCATAGCTTTTCCACTGTGGCTATAGGCGGTTTCTCTACACATGATGAAAGTATTGGTTTTTTTAACAGTACCGCGATTATGGCCATTTGTACTTTTTTTATGGTGGTATCAGGGATTAATTTTGCTCTCCACTACACCGTTTGGCACGACCGCGCGTTATTATTTTATTGGACCGATCCCGAAGCCCGAATGTATTTAACAATATTACTATTGGGCATGATGATCGTTTGTCTTTTTCTATATGCGAGCGGCACTTACGCATGGGACGACAGCATAATTCAAGGCGCGTTTCAATTAGTTTCTATTATGACGACTACTGGATTTGCTACTGCAGAATTTGACTCATGGCCAACCTTTCTGCCGTATTTTCTTATTTTCTTATCATTTTTTGGCGCTTGTGCAGGTTCGACAGGTGGCGGCATAAAGATCGGACGAATGCTAATTTTAATGCAACAGAGCATTAGAGAAATCTATCAATTAGTACATCCAAATGCTGTTTTGCCTATAAAGATAAACAACCGAAAGGTCCCAGATAGGATTGTTGACGCTGTTTGGGCGTTTTTCGGCGTATATTTGGCGGTATTTTATCTCATGGTGCTATTACTTCTCGCGGATGGCCTCGATTATGTTACAGCGTGGTCCGCAACGGCCGCGTCACTCAATAACTTAGGTCCCGGATTAGGCGCAGTTGCAAATAATTATAGTGAACTTACGGACTTTTCTAAAGTAATCTTGTGCTTTGGTATGTTACTAGGCCGTTTAGAAATTTTTACTTTACTTGTCTTATTCTCTCCAACCTTCTGGCGAAGGTAAGAAGCGCCTGTTAACTTCCACTTTTAATATAAATACCCGACATAATATATGTTAGCTTTAATCAGCTCGGCGCGCCTTGTAGAAAGCCTCCTCCGAGATAGAGTGATAAGCCATGACTTCAGATTTAAATTTTTCCAAAGAAGCAGCCACCCGCCGAGTCAATTCAGTTTGATTCGCCTGTTCACTTATCACCTTATTCGCTATATTTCGCAATTCTAAAAGCACCGATTCCGGTAATCGTCGCACTTTTACCCCATGAGCTTTGACGAGTTCTTTAAGCGCTTGATTATTTTTTGCAGTATATTCATCAAGCATATTTTGATTTATTGCTCGTGCCGCCACTTCGACTATCACCTGTAAATCAGGTGATAAACTGTCGAAGGACTTTACGTTGACAATTAACTCGGCAACGACGCCCGGCTCATGCCAACCTGGGTAGTAATAGTATTCTGCAACCTGATGAAGCCCTAAAGCTAAATCATTGTAGGGCCCTACCCATTCAGTAGCATCAATCACCCCAGTTTGCATCGCAGTGTAAATCTCGCCGGCCGGCATGTTTACAGCTAAAGCCCCAGCTCGAGAAAGAACCTCTGCACCAAGCCCGGGTATTCGCATTTTTAGACCTACGATATCAGCCATTGAATTTATTTCACGATTATACCACCCGGCCATCTGTACTCCCGTATTACCGGCAGCAAAGGGTCTCAAACCAAAAGGCTGATACATCTCGCGCCATAGCTGCAATCCACCCCCATGGTGAATCCAACTACTCATCTCTTGAGCATTCAACCCGAAAGGCACAGTGGCAAAAAATTCTGCTCCTCTTGCTTTCCCTGCCCAATAGTAAGCTGCCCCATGACCCATTTCCGCAGTTCCCTGCGAAACCGCATCAAAGACCTCAAAAGGAGGAAGTAATTGCCCAGCGCCAAAAACTTTAATATTCAAGCGTCCCCCGCTCATTTGTCTAACCATATTAGCGAAATCCTCTGGAGCGGTGCCAAGCCCCGGGAAATTTTTGGGCCATGTAGTCACCATCTTCCAATCAAAGACTGCTGTGCTTTTCTCTACTTTGACTCCGGAATCGCCTCCTTTGGAGCCACAGCCCCAGAGACAAAAAGCACAGAACCCTAATATTAAAATCCTCATAAAATTCCTTACTTTTTACAAAATCCTCTTACTTTCACAAATAATTATATTAAGTTGGGGACAATCGAGCTGAAGACAATATTAATATTTTCATACCAACCCCCGCAAACTTTACATGCACTCTAGCACGTGGCCCATTACCTTCGAAATTCAAAATTACTCCCTCTCCATAAACTTGATGATTCACCTGTTGACCAAGATAAAAGCCTGTTCCTTCTCCCTCGTCGCTTTGTAAGCCTCTTGATCCTAGACTTGTGGGTCTAGTAATAGCACTACGAAGACGAACCTCCTCGAGTACGCCGGCAGGAATCTCTCGGATAAACCGAGAAATAGGGTTGTATGATCCACTCCCTGCGCCATACATAGACCGATTCTCTGCATAGCTTATAAATAACTTTTTCTTCGCTCTTGTGATACCGACATATGCAAGACGCCTCTCTTCCTCCAAACGTCCAGGCTCATCCAGAGACATTTTACTTGGGAATATATTTTCCTCCAACGCAACCATAAATACCAAAGGGAACTCTAATCCTTTTGCACTATGAAGTGTCATTAGTTGAACCGCATCTTCTCCGTCCTCAACACGTCGGTCCCCAGCATCCAAAGACACTTGGTCTAAAAATTGAAGTAGTTCAGACCTCTCTTCCTCATCCGGATAAAAATTCCTACATGCTGCTACTAATTCTTCGAGATTCTCTACTCTCGATAGACCTACCTCACCTTTCTCCCGACGATAAAAATCTTTCAACCCACTTTTTTGAATCGCTGTCTCAGCAAAATTAGCAAGCGTTGCGTCTGTTAAATCCTCCGACATAGAATTAATTAGCTCGGCAAAGCCTTCAACGGCATTACTTGCGCGCCCGGATAGACGTCCGCCTGAAGTCATAGCTAAAGCTGCTTCCCACAACGAACTATCCTGTTTTCGGGCTTCTTGTCGAATGCTTTCCAACGTTCTATCGCCGATTCCCCGCGGCGGAAAATTTACTACTCTTTCATACGCACTGTCATTACACCTATCTACTATCAATCTCAAATACGCCAGCGTATTTTTTATTTCTATACGCTCGTAAAATCTTTGCCCACCATAAACTCGAAAAGGAATATCAGCTTGAAGTAAGGCTCCTTCAAGGACACGGGATATGCGATTTGATCGATATAAAATAGCGATCTCATCTCGACGATTTCCATCACTAAGCCAGTTATTTATTCGATCGGTTATATATCGCGCCTCGTCATGCTCGTTGTGCGCTGCATAAAGCGCTACCGCCTCTCCATCACCAGCGTCTGTCCAAAGTTTTTTACCCAACCTGCCAGCATTTCTTTGAATAACCGCGTTTGCTGCTCGTAAAATATTCGATGTAGAACGGTAGTTCTGCTCAAGACGAACCAAATGGGTCTCCTCAAAATGAACTTGAAAATTACGTATATTTTCTACCTTAGCGCCTCTCCAGCCATAAATTGATTGATCATCATCGCCAACCGCAGTGACCTCTCCCAATTTACCTGCAAGAACACGCAACCACGCATACTGTACTGCATTAGTATCTTGGAACTCGTCGACTAAAACATGTTTGAAACGCTGCTGATAATGAGACAACACCGCTGAATTTTGACGCCACAGTTCCAATGACCTCAAAAGAAGCTCTGCAAAATCAATTACTCCAGAACGCTTGCAAGTTACTTCGTACTCACGGTATACATCTAGCATGGTTTTAATATATGGATCGTCGGTCGACTGTATGTGAGAGGCCCTAATTCCCTCATCTTTTTGAGCATTTATCCACCATTGTGCCTGACGAGGGGGCCAGCGCTGTTCATCTAAATTTAAATTTTTCATTATCCTTTTTATAAACCGAAGTTGATCATCAGAATCTAAGATTTGAAAGTTTTCATCTAACTCTGCATCCCTCCAGTGTAACTTAAGCAGTCGATGAGCCAATCCATGAAAAGTTCCTACCCACATTCCTTTTAAGGAAAACCCCAACAACCGATCGATCCGCTCACGCATCTCTCTCGCTGCTTTATTAGTGAAAGTAACAGCAAGGATTGCATGAGGTGCAATATTTTCTACTTGTACTTTCCAAGTGATGCGATGCACCAGAACCCGAGTTTTACCGCTTCCCGCACCAGCTAGAACAAGTAAATGCTTTCGATCACTAACCACTGCCTCTTGTTGAGCGGGATTAAGCGTCTCTAAAATCGTAGTGACATCCATTTTTATACTTTTTAAAGTTTAAAACACGTATTTTACAGTATTCGCCAATTAACATGGAAACTCAGATTACTTTTTAAAAGCTTTTTATACTACCTGAGTGTAAGAACACCTGTTGTAATTTTTTTACCGGAACGCTACCCTGAGGCGATGAAGCCCGCGCAATTGACACAAACTATTAGCGATTCTCTCGAAAAGCTACGTAAATCCGAGAAGAAAGTAGCTGAATTTGTGTTGAAGGATCCATTCGCCGTTATCAGAATGCGCATTGTTGATTTAGCTCAAAATGCCTCCGTAAGTGAACCAACCGTGGTCCGCTTCTGCCGAGCTGTAGGATGTCACGGTTTTCAAGATTTCAAGCTGGCGCTTGCGCAACAGTTAGCTTCCAGTCCAAGTTTTGGTCAAATCGCAGTAACTGATGCCGATTCCACTCGAGAGTATACCCACAAAGTCTTTGATTCAACAGTAGATACACTTTTAAAAGTTCGAGATTCTCTTGTATTGGAAGATTTAGATGCTGCTGTCGAGGCCATCAATGATGCAAAAAGAGTTGAATTTTATGGCTTTGGGGCGTCTGCGGCAGTTGCTTTCGACGCGCAACATAAATTTTTTCGTTTGCAAATTACTTCAGCTGCATATTCGGATCCGCACCTCCAAAATATTTCCGCGACGTCCCTCCAGCCGAGAGATGTGGTGATCGCAATATCTCAATCAGGTCGCAGTAAAGCTCTCCTCGACTCTATGCAACTAGTTAAAGATGTGCGCGGAATAACAATAGCATTAGCACCCACTGACTCACCAGTCGCCCTTGCGGCAGATATTTCAATCAAAGTAGATTCTCCAGAGGACAATCAAATCTACATCCCTCTAACCTCGCGGATTGCGCACCTCGCTGTCATTGATGTTCTTGCCATGGGTGTGGCACAAAGAAAGGGAGCCAAGCTTGACGAACACTTGAAGCGTTTGAAAGCAGGACTCGCCTCACTTCGAACCCCGGTATCCGAACGAAAACGTTACTTTTCTGGGGCTGAGCAATACAAAAGTGTTTGAGAAGTAACAAAAAATCGCAATTCATTATTTGAATCGAGGAGGCGTCGGAATTATACATGAAGTACGCGACAAATAATTTTGATAAGCCGGATCGTCTCCCCAACGCTTGAGCGCCTGCGTTTCTAGTAACGTCACACCACTTACTCTTGTTACTAAAAAAGCAACGAATAATGGTGATATCAGGGTTATCCATTGCCACCCCGAAATTGCTGGTGCGGCAATCAACGATATGCCCACCCAAAGGACAATCTCACCGAAATAGTTAGGGTGCCTAGACCAAGACCAAAGCCCAGTAGTAATAAACGCTCGTGAGTTCTCGTCAATCCGACGAAAGTTAGTTTTCTGGCGATCCGCAACGACTTCAAAAGAAAAACCAAAAATCCACACTGCAATACCTATCAAACCGAGCAACCCGAACTCTTGTTTACTATCATTTGTAATTGCTGCCAGCGCCATAGCTAGAGTGATAAAAACCCACAAGCCTTGGAGAGTCCACGTCATCAAAAACCACCAAAAATTTGACTTTATGTTATCAAAGCGAGAATCTCGTCCCTGCTTTTTTATCCTAGAGAATAGAAACGTTCCTAGTCTTAGAGCCCAAATACCAACAAGTAGAGCAATAACTGAATCACGGACATCAAGCGATCCGGATAGTAATAGTGCTAAGCCGATTAAACATAAGTAGGACGCACTTCCAATCAGATCATAATAACGCTCTGTCTGAAAATAGAAAGCTGGTAGAAACGCCAACCATTGAAAAACGAACACAACGGTGCAGCAAACCATCGTGGTGGGTACACCATGAAAATTAGCCCCCCCCTGACCTATGAGTAACGCTATTGCAAGAGAGGTCAATACGCTCACTATAATAATTAAAATATGTACTTTTCGTGTCATAAGATTGGTCGCATACGTCACCGAATGTTTGACATTTTTCAACAACAAAAGGATCTTAATTGATTTGTAATGAAATTATATTTATTAATCTTATTTTTAACTATTAACCACATCCACTTGCATTGTCGGATACGATAGGAAATCTGGTTAAGTTCACCACCATTAAAAGTGTCGACTGAATCAACGAAAAATATATTTTTAAATTTATGTTATAAAGTTGTTTCAGGGGTACTCGTGTCTATCTCATCGATAACAAAAAAATGTTCAATAAATTCATAAATTAGTGCCAAAGGTCCAGACGTCGCTATCAAAAAAGCTAATTACCTTTTTAATAGCAGCCTACGACTTTGGTAAACCGGTAAAGATATGAAATGCGTTATAAGCGTTATCGGATATCTCACTTTCAGTGAGGACCCAACTTTATCTAATAACTTAATAAGTTTCATTTTAGCCGCAAAAAATGCGCTCATTTCTTGCTGTGTGAGTCAATAAAGTAGACAAGGCCGAAAAGTCATCAAATATTGTTTATTTTCCATTCGTCTCCTACCGATGATTACCCGTTTACGCAAGGCTGTTGGCCTTATTACCCAATGAAACATAGTGATCTTCCATACCATGTGAGCTCAGCGAGAGAATCACAATGACTTTGCGCATCGCCTGTTTAAAATCCTATAAGCAAAGAACGAAAATAAGTACAAAGTAGCCCTTGGCCTTGTCGCTAGCGATCATTACTGTTTCGGGAATAATTCAACTCGTAAGTTGC
>PCCK01000052.1 GCA_002731695.1 Porticoccaceae bacterium | reverse complement strand
TTCTATGCATTTAGATGCAACCAAATCGGACGCTTTTAAGGAGCTACCTAATGTAGATACCCAGATGTAGCAGCAGCTAGAGGCACGTTTGGAAAAAAATTTCCATGGGTATTAGTTTGTAATCTTAATAATTCCTGTAAATAGGACCAGCCCCAAACTTTTTTTATATTGGTGGTGTAGGATGTTAATTTTAGAGGGATCTCGATTAAGTTTTTTCAGTGAGCGTCGTGAGCACTTATAATTCAAAGGATATTGAGGTACTAACGGGATTAGATCCAGTACGGAAACGTCCCGGAATGTACACCGATACAAGCAGGCCTAATCACCTTGCGCAAGAAGTCATCGATAATAGTGTTGATGAGGCATTGGGCGGTCATGCCCGTCAAATAGATGTAATTTTGTATCAGGACGGATCATTATCAATTGCCGATGATGGGCGTGGTATGCCCGTAGATATGCACCCTGAGCAAGGACGTACAGGTGTTGAAGTGATAATGACAACTTTACACGCCGGTGGAAAGTTTTCTGATAAAACTTATCAGTTTTCTGGAGGTCTCCACGGAGTTGGAGTGTCTGTCGTAAATGCTTTGTCCAAGCGTTTGGAATTAACAATTAAGCGGGAGGGTAAGGTTTACCAAATTGATTACGCTCACGGAGACAAATTAGGAGATTTAAAGATTGTCGGCAATTGTGGGCGGCGTAATACAGGCACTTCTTTGCGATTCTGGCCCAATGCCAAATTTTTTGATTCTGTGAGATTTTCGGTTACGAAGCTTCGACACGTTTTGCGTGCCAAGGCGGTATTATGTGGTGGTTTAACTGTTTCTTTTGAGGACCAAGCAAGTAAGGAATCGGAGATATGGTACTATGAAAATGGGCTTCGGGATTACTTGGCGAAAGGCCTAAGCGATTGCGAAACACTGCCTGCAAACCCCTTTTTGGGGGCATTTGGGGTGCCCAGTGGGGGAGTAGATTGGGCCGTGCAATGGGTCCCCGAAGGAGGCGATTTGTTGCAAGAAAGCTATGTGAACCTGATACCAACGCCACACGGAGGAACTCATGTTAATGGATTGCGTTTAGGTCTTCTGGAGGCCTTACGAGAGTTTTGTGAAATTAGGAACTTAATTCCACGGGGTATTAAATTAGCTCCGGAGGATGTATGGGAGCGATGCAGTTTTGTGCTGTCAACAAAGCTCTTGGACCCTCAGTTTTCTGGTCAGACGAAAGATCGTTTGTCGTCGAGAGAGGTGTCTGGCTTTGTATCTGGAGTGGTCAAAGATGGCTTTAGTTTGTGGCTCAATCAGCACACTGAGGAAGCGGAAAAGATAGCAGATCTGTGCATTTCAAGCGCACAGAGTCGGATTCGTGCTAGCAAAAAGGTTGTACGGAAAAAGATAACCCAAGGACCCTCACTTCCAGGAAAATTGGCAGATTGCGCGAGTGTTGATGCAAACCGTTGTGAAATTTTTCTTGTCGAAGGAGACTCGGCTGGCGGGTCGGCAAAGCAAGCTCGCAACAGAGATACCCAAGCAATCATGCCTTTAAGAGGAAAAATCCTCAACACGTGGGAGGTGGATTCGCAACAGATTCTATCCTCTCAAGAGGTGCACGATATATCCGTTGCTCTCGGCGTAGATCCCGCAAGTGAGTGCACTAATTCGTTGCGTTATCACAAAATTTGTATTTTAGCTGATGCCGATTCTGATGGCCTACATATTTCTACGTTACTTTGCGCATTGTTTGTTAGACATTTTGCCTCCCTAGTAAGGGCAGGTCATGTGTATGTCGCCATGCCACCTCTTTTTCGTATTGATCAAGGCAAAGAAGTCTACTATGCGCTTGATGAGGGCGAGAAAAGGGTAATAATTGATCGTATTACGGCTGAGAATAGTAGGGGTAAAATTAACGTTCAAAGGTTTAAAGGTCTGGGTGAAATGAATCCGTTACAACTCCGCGAAACAACTATGGATCCAAACACACGCCGTTTAGTTCAACTCACTTTAAAGCATGGCGACGAGACTAACTCAATGCTGGATCTGTTGTTAGCAAAGAAACGGGCTACGGATCGTAGGTCTTGGTTGGAAAAAAAAGGAAAATTAGCGGATGCTAACAACTTTTAATCATTTTAGTGTTGAGCAAGCTGATGAGTGAAATCGTTACATTTAATGATCAAGGAGAAGAAACGCGCCCGCTTGCCTCCTATGCGGAGCAAGCTTATCTTGATTACTCAATGTATGTGATTTTAGATCGAGCCCTCCCTCATATCGGAGATGGATTAAAACCTGTTCAACGGCGAATAATTTATGCGATGAGTCAGCTCGGCCTCAAAGCGACAGCGAAGCACAAAAAATCGGCCCGAACAGTGGGTGATGTGATTGGTAAATTCCATCCACATGGTGATAGCGCGGCTTACGAGGCTATGGTCTTGATGGCCCAACCATTTTCTTATCGTTATCCTTTAGTCGACGGTCAGGGTAATTGGGGGTCGACAGATGACCCAAAGTCATTTGCGGCTATGCGATATACTGAATCTAAACTGTCCAATTACTCTGAAGTTTTGTTATCGGAAGTGACTCAAGGCACCGTAAGTTGGAAACCTAATTTTGATGCCACTTTGGAGGAACCTGAATTGCTGCCCGCACGCGTTCCGAATGTTCTCTTGAATGGAACTACCGGTATTGCTGTTGGCATGGCTACAGATGTTCCTCCGCATAATTTGCGTGAAATTGTGTTTGCAAGTGTACATATGATTGATAATCCCCAGTCAACCACAGATGATTTGATGGCTTTCATCAAAGGACCTGATTTCCCAACTGAGGCAGAGATTATAACCTCGCCATCTGATCTAAAGGAAGTTTATGAAAATGGCAGGGGATCTCTGAGAACGCGCGCCAAATGGCACCAAGAGGATGGTGATATTATTGTAAGTGCACTTCCTTTTCAGACATCTGGTGCCAAAATTTTAGAGCAAATTGCCAGTCAAATGCGTGCTAAAAAATTACCAATGATCGATGATTTGAGGGATGAATCGGATCATGAGAACCCCATCCGTCTTGTGATATCACCCCGCTCAAATCGAGTAGACGTGACGGCAGTGATGGATCATCTCTTTGCCACCACGGACTTAGAAAGAACTCATAGGGTAAATTTAAATATTATTGGCATTGACGGAAGTCCTAGGGTGATGAGTTTGCCGAGGGTGCTTCGAGAGTGGACAGACTTTAGAATTGGCGTGACACGTCGTCGCATCAGTCACAGGTTGGATGGCGTTCAACGACGTCTTCATCTGCTGGAAGGTCTCCTGATAGCTTTTCTTAACCTTGATGAAGTCATTACCGTAATTCGAAACAGTGAAAGGGCTAAATTAGAACTGATCTCTATATTCTCGTTGACAGAGATTCAAGCAGACTACATTTTGGAGACAAAACTTCGTCAATTAGCCAGATTAGAGGAACTAAAAATTAGGGCAGAGCAAAAGACCTTAGATGCTGAAAAGCACGAATTGACGCAATTGTTGGATTCGGATCGCCTCCTGACGGAGTTAGTGAAAGCGGAATTAGAATCTTTAGCACAAGAATTTGGTGACGAGCGTCGTTCACCTCTCGTAGAGCGCAGCGTTGCGCAGGCATTCAGTGAGCGAGATCTTATTAGTGTAGATCCAATAACAGTTGTTTTATCGAAACATGGCTGGATACGTTCTGCAAAAGGACATGATTTGGATCCTAAAACTCTGTCTTACAAGGCTGGAGATACGTTCCTCGCAAGTGCGAAGGGACGAAGCAATCAAAGTGTATTCTTTTTGGATAGCACCGGACGTTTCTACGTTCTGGCGAGTCACTCACTGCCTTCAGCTAGGGGGCAAGGGGAGCCGATCACTGGTCGGTTGAATCCACCTAGCGGCGCGCATTTTTGTGACGTTGTAATGGGAACAAATTCCCAACAAATCCTTTTGGGCAGTGATGCTGGATATGGTTTTGTTACCTCGCTAGAGACGCTGAGTACAAAAAATCGTTCGGGTAAGGCAGTTATTTCAATACCCACGGGCGGGCAAATTTTAAGTGTAAAATTTATCTTAGATAAAACATCATTAATCGCTGCGGCGAGTAGTACCGGCAGACTACTTCTTTTTCCTGTTGGTGAGCTCCCATTTCTATCAAAGGGAAAAGGAATTAAAATAATTAATATTCCGGCATCACGAGTAATCAAAAGAGAAGAATATGTTGTAGATTATGCAATAGTCCGTCAGGGATCCTCTCTTCTTGTGCATTCAGGAAAGCGTTATCTTCACATGAAGAATAAAGATTTGACAAGTTATGTTGGGGAACGCGGGCGGCGCGGACATAAGTTACCGAGAGGATTTCAAAAGGTTGATCGACTCGAGACAGATGATCTTTAAAATTTATGTCTCTGCTTCAGAGGTTCGTAAAAGACGAGAACCTCTAAGTATGTTTAGAGCCTCTTTGAGTTGGTTATCGTTATTTAAATCCTCAAGCTCGATTACAGATTCTTTATCGAGTTCTTGTTGTACTGCTAGATGACCCTCTAAATCGCTTTCGCGCAAACGTTTCTTTTGTATGGGGATTTGACTATTTACTTTTGGGATGATGATATCCGGTTCTATTCCTTGTGCTTGGATTGATCGTCCTTTCGGAGTGAAGTATCTAGCTGTGGTAAGTTTAACTGCCCTGCCGTCACCGAGCGGTAGCACAGTTTGTACAGAACCTTTGCCGAAGCTCTGGGTACCTACTATCACTGCTCGCCGATGGTCTTGAAGAGCTCCTGCAACAATCTCAGATGCCGAGGCACTGCCGCCATTTATAAGTACCACTACGGGAATCTGCTGGATAAGATCGCCGGGATTAGAGTTAAATGAAACATTTGCACTTACCATCCTGCCCTCTGTATAAACAATTGTTCTATTGTCCAGTAATGCATCGGCGACTTGAACGGCGGCTGGAACAAGACCGCCTGGATTATTTCGAAGATCTAATATGAGACCAAGAAGTTGCCGGTTATTAGAACTCTCACCCTTTAATTTTTTTAACGTCTCGATAAAATCGTTGCCAGAATCTTTTTGGAATTGCGAGATTCTTATGTAAGCAAAGCCGGGCCGTAAAAATCGACTTTCGACCGCACTTGTATATATTTTGTCTCTTATGATGTTGAATTTAAGAAGTTCGTCCTCACCATCTCGAAAAACGCTCAAATCGATGGAGCTTCCCTTTTCACCACGCAATTGTTCGATCGCTTTGGGGAGAGCTAAGCCTCTTACTGAAGAGCCATTTATTTCAACAATTAAATCTCCTGCACGAATACCCATTCTCTCCGCAGGACTATTATCGATGGGTGCGATCACTTTTATAAGACCATCTTCGGCGCTTATCTCTATACCTAGGCCACCATAGTGACCTGATGTATTTTCTTGTAGGTTCATATATTCTTGTTTTGAAAGGTAAGCGGAGTGAGGATCTAGTTCTAATAGCATTCCGGTGATAGCATTTTGTAGAAGTTGCTGGTCCTCAACTTTTTCAATGTATCCTTGACGAATCTGTTCGAAAACCTGCGTGAATGCTCGGAGCTCTTTGAGAGGTAAACGACTATGCTCTGACTTTGTCTGAGAAGTATTGAGATCAGAAATCTCTGGTTCTTCTGATATTGTCGAAGATGAACCAGTCAGCAAATATAGGAAAAGTATCGAAACTTTTGTAGCAAATTTCATTTTATACTCTCTTACCTCAAAGGGGTTTGACGGAAATATTTTTAATTTCAGAACAGGAAGCAAAAATTGAAAATGCTCCCTTTGAATATGTTCACTTGCAAGTGGGCTTTAATAAATATAAACCATCGAATCTCCTAATTTGATTTAAGCCACTTTATAGGGTTTCGAGGCTTTCCATTTTGACGTATTTCAAAATATAAAGCAGGTTTATTTAGACCACCGCTGTCACCTGAGTGAGCGAGTATTTCTCCTGCATCCACCCAGTCTCCAGTATCTTTCAAAAGTTCTTGATTATGAGCATAGAGAGACATAAAGCTATCGCCATGATCTACGATGATCAGAAGCCCGAAGCCACGCAGATAATTTGAAAAAACAATTCGCCCTTGATGAACAGAGCTCACGGGGGTCCCAGCTTCAATACCTATCAGCCAACCTTCCCATCTTAAGGAGCCGCTTCGGATATTACCGAAACGCTTTTCTAACCGTCCACTCGCAGGCCAATTCAGTTTTCCCTTCCGAGAAGACATCGATACATAATCATCAGGCAGAGCAAATTCTCGAGAGGATTCCTCGACCGAGGATAAAAGACGTCGAAGACGCGAGCGTTGTTTTTGCCACTGGTCTAATTGTTTTTGGTCACTAGCAAGGGAAAGTTGCAGTTTCTTTAATGTTTTCTCACGTTGTTCTTTTCGTTCAAGCAATTCATTTTGATTCTGCGCAAGGGACACTTTCGATTTAGCCAAGACGATTTTTTGCTTATTAAGGGCAACAAGTACTTGGTCGAGAGCGACTAAATTCTCTTCATATGCTTCGATTTGCTTGGTACGAGATTGGGAAAAATAGTCATAGTAACTTAAAATCCTTGAGAACTTGCTTGGATCTCTTTGGTTTAGCAATAGCTTTACAGGTTCTTGGGCGCCCATTTTGTATGCTGCATTGAGGTGTAATGACAATTCTGTGAGCTGACTTTCTATCCCATCTTGGAAAGTTACTTTTTGTTGTTGGAGCTCTGTTTGTTTTTTTTCGAGTTTGATTATATCAGCGCCCAATTCTCTCAGCGCACTATTTAATAGGGCTACTCTTAGCTCTACCGACATTAATTCGTTCTCTACTTCTTCTTTCTCGAGGCCACTTTTTTTTAGAGTTTTTTGTAATGTATCTATTGATTGTTGTAACCGATTAAGTTGCTCCTGATTTTCCGCTCCTACGGTCAATGAGAGTGCGCTTACAATCAGGAATAACCAAATCGAAAAATTTCTCACTTGGGGGGCCTGTGTAAAAGAGATAATCCGGTCATTTCTTCCGGTTGACGCATTTCTAGTAGAGCTAATATTGTTGGAGCGACATCAGCGAGGCTTCCGCCCAACCGAAAGTGGATCTTCTTGGGACCGACATAAACTATTGGAACGGGCAATGTTGTGTGCTGAGTATGAGGCTGTTCAATTATCGGATCATACATTTGTTCTATATTACCATGGTCAGCCGTCACAAGGGCTTCTCCACCGATTTCTTTTATCGCGCTTAACGTCTCTGAGAGTGCAGCATCAACAGCCTCTACAGCGTTAATTGCCGCAGTAAAGTCACCCGTATGGCCAACCATATCACAATTAGCATAATTACAAATTATCACATCAAAGCGTTGTGATTGTATTGCATCGACAAGACTAGCTGTTATTTCAGGAGCACTCATTTCTGGTTTCAAATCATAAGTACTAACGTTCGGTGACTTTTTCAAAATGCGCTCTTCTCCTTCGAAGGGCGTTTCTTGTCCTCCGTTAAAGAAAAATGTTACGTGAGCATATTTCTCGGTTTCAGCGATGCGTAGCTGCCGCTTGTTGCCTTTTGATAGGTACTGTCCTAGAGAATTTTTAAATATTTCAGGTGGAAAGGCACAAGCTTGGTCAAGCCCCGCCTCGTATTCGGTTGTCATTACAAAATTCGACATGTCTTTCACCACCGAACGTTTAAACCCCTTAAAGTCTTTTCCACCTACGAGCGCCCGAGTGAGTTCGCGCGCCCGATCTGGACGAAAATTCATAAATATTACAGCGTCCTCATCGTTGATTTTTACTTTACTTTTGCCGCTGTTTTGTATGGATGTTGCGCTGATGAACTCATCGTTTTCTCCTCTGGAATATGCTTCGGTCAATGCAGTCATTGGATCCTTGGAGACGTAAAGTCCTTTCGCATCTGTAATTAGGTTGTATGCGGCTTCAATCCGATCCCAGCGGTTATCTCTGTCTAGTGCGTAAAACCTACCAATAATAGACGCAAAACTTCCAACTCCCAAGGTTTGAAAAAGTGTTTGTGTTTTCTTGATTGAAGGTATTGCACTTCTTGGTGGGCAATCGCGTCCGTCTAAAAAAGCATGAAGATAAATTTTCTTGGCACCTCGAGTAGCCGCTAGTTTGATGACGGCATTGATGTGGTCACTGTGGGAGTGGACGCCACCATCTGATAAAAGACCAAGAATATGCACAGCGCCATCAATAACCAAAGCTCGGTCAATCGCTCCACAGTAGGCTTTGTTTGAAGAAAAAGTACCATCACGTATGCTATTGTTTATTCGTGAGAAATTTTGATGAATGATCCTGCCCGCACCTAATGTTATATGTCCAACCTCTGAATTTCCCATTTGTCCTTCTGGGAGACCTACTGCTGTTCCGGAGGTTTCGATCAGTCCTTTTGGGCAGGAGTTCCATATTGAGTCCCAGGTCGGCGTATGAGCTTGTGCAATCGCGTTGAACTTTTTTTCCTCGTTATAGCCGAAGCCATCCAGGATGAGAAGCAGGATTGTATTTTTTTTCATCTCAGGACATTTTCCAATATGCATAGCCCCGATATTAAAGCTTGTAACGCATCTTGACTAGCTTGGTTTGTTCGAGATTGTGATGACCGTTTTGGCAGTGAATGGCTTTACTAACAAAATTAATTTTGGGAGCAGAGTCAATGATCCAAGAAGTGCGGCTATCATCGCGACGCTAGTTAGAAGACCAAAGTATATTGATGGGATAAAATTGGACATGCATAATATAGAGAAACCAGCGATTATAGTAGTGGCGGTATAAAATAGAGCTCTTCCGGTGCTGGCGTGCGCACGATACATAGCCTTTATGTAGTTCTTGTCGAGGCGGTGCTCTTTTTCAAAACGAGTTAAATAGTGGATCGAGTGATCCACCCCGATTCCCACGGTTATTGCTGCGATAGTGATTGTCATCATGTCTAATGGTATGCCGGCTATACCCATGCCGCCCAAAACAATAATCGCTGCAAGGAGGTTTGGAATAATAGCTACCACTGAGATTACCAGAGATCTGAAGAGGACCATGAACATCATCAGTATCCCGGTAAAAACGGCTCCGAGCGTAACAATTTGAGAGGTGTAGAGGCTCTGTAACATATTGTTATACAGAATGAGGAGACCACTCAAACGAATATCGTCATTGTTATATTGTAATTCTTCTGTGAGATATTGATTGATCTTGCTAATTAGGTCCTCTCTTCGAAGATAGTCGCTAGTTTCCATCGCGCGAAGCTGCACTCGAGTTTCGTCTAAGTCTTCTATGTAGTATGGAGACACAAGTTGATCATAAATTCCCGAATGTAAATTTTTTCTGAGGACCGCTAGTTCAAAATCATTTAATTTTTTTCCTGACAAGTCATTTGCCACTTTATAAAGTTGCGCCAGGGAATTTACCTTCCCTATTTCCGGTTGAGCTTCGAGGTATGCATGAAGTTTGCTTAGGTCCTTCAATCCGGCCGTAGAAAGCCAGTATCCGAGGGGAGCACTTTGATCCACTCTAGCACTTTCAAGGCTATCAAAGTCGTCATCAAAGTCGTCATCGAAGTCGTCAGTCTCATCAAACGAGATGACTTTCTTAGTTTCAATTTGCGCAGGAGCTTGCAATACAATATCCAAAGGAGTGGTGCCTCCCAACGAGGTATCAATCGTTTCCATACCCTTATAGATCTCAGTGTCACTGTGAAAGTAGTCAATGAACCGATTTTCTACCTCAAGTTGTGTTATTCCCCATGCTGTGATCGTACCTATTAAGACCGACAGAACTAATACAAGTCTGCCGTTTTTTTCCGTAGATACAGCCAACATGCGCGTGATAGAAACAGTTTTTTCATAGGGAGAAGGGTAAGAACGATCAAATAACATCATACACGCGGGGATAACCACGAAGGTAGTAGCGAGAGAGACGCATACTCCGATTGTCATCATCCATCCAAAATCGATCACCGGCCGAATGTTACTAACTACTAGAGACATAAAGGCTACTGCAGTTGTTAGCACTGTATAAAAACACGGCTTAATCATGGAGGCTACTGTCGCTTTTACGAGTTTTAACTGATTTGTCTTTACAAGTTGGCTGGAAAGCTCCTGATAACGAACGATTATGTGGATGGACAATGCAAGCGTGATGATTAGAAGCAAAGAAACAAAGTTAGATGAAATAATAGTCAGCCGCCAGTCGATCCAGCTAAAAAGCCCCAGCATTGCGACAAGGCACGTGGCACAAGAAACTAGTGGTAACACAATCCAGCGAATCTGACGAAAAATCAGCCAAAGGGTGACAATCATGAACACTAGGACACCAATTCCAAAGACATTCAGATCCTCCTTCAAGAATTGCATCATGTCGGCAGTTATCATATCAGGACCACCTAAGAAGATCGTTGCTTCCCTCTTGTGCGCACTGATGACCTCCCTGATCTGAGTAATTAGTTTCTCTATTCTTGTTCCCTCTTTGGTGCGGTGCCTTAAAAAATCTGCACTGATCTGCTTGAGTTCTTGATATTCTGACGTGGTCAAAGATTTTTGGCTTTGTTTTGTCCTGAGAGTATCTCGTCGTCTTACTAAGTCCAGAAATGTCTCATCATATTTTAGATTTAAAACTAGACCGGTAGTCTGCCCATCCTCGCTGACAACGGTGTCTTTGTATATTGGACTCTCCTGAAACTCTTTCTTGGCAAGAGTCCTATTGACATCCTTTGACAAAAGGTTTCTCAGTTTTCCGCTGAAGTCTGTATATTTTATCTTAGGACTATAAAGCAGAGGGAGATCAAGGATAGAAACTACGCTGATGATCCCAGAAATTAGGTTAAGGTCGTGCCTTAGAGCCTCTAGGTGGCCAATATTTTTGTCATCGAAAAGATCGCCGGCCTTAGGTCTGTAGGTTACGATAAGGTAGTTGTCACTACCATATCGTCCGACCATATCGCGGTAGTAAGTTAGGTCATTATCGTTTTCCAGCGTTAGTGATTCTGCTGATGCATCCAGCTTAAAGTGTTGTAATCCCAACGCCATGAAGCCTGTTAACACGAGGACGCAGGTGAGGGCCAACTTAGGTCTACGAAGCACGATGGCCTCATAAATGCGCAATATTTTTAACTGCATAAGGATGGTCTCGCTGAGTCCTTTAAGTAAGGTGACGGAAATTTTATCAACATGATTGCCACTTTTCGCGGATTCTATATTATAAGCTTTACGTAGTTAAGTCTGTTACTGATCTTTATCTCTGTGGAGTGGCGGTCAATCTATGAGTAACTAGCCAGCTATTAGTCTAGTTTTATGACATAAGGAAAAAAGTATGCACATACACATACTCGGTATTTGCGGCACTTTTATGGGCTCGTTAGCACAACTGGCTAAGCAGCAGGGTCATCACGTTACAGGCAGTGATGCCAAGGTATATCCACCCATGAGTGATCAGCTAGAAAAGGTGGGTATTTCTTTTTTTGATAGCTTTAAACCTGATCAGTTGGTGCCCCGACCAGACCTTGTTGTTGTTGGTAATGCTCTGTCTCGTGGCAATCCATGCGTAGAGGCAATGCTCGATCTCAATTTAGATTATGTCTCTGGTCCAGAGTGGTTGGGTTCAAATATTCTTGCGAATCGGCACGTGATTGCTGTTTCAGGAACACATGGGAAGACTACAACCGCTAGTATGCTTGTTGCAATATTGTGCCGAGCAGGATTGGATCCAGGATATCTTATCGGCGGGGTGCCCATAAAGAGTGAAACATCTGCCGATATGGGGGGCGGGCAGTATTTTGTGGTCGAGGCGGATGAATATGATTGCGCTTTTTTTGATAAGCGTTCGAAATTTATTCATTACCGGAGCAACACTTTAGTGATTAATAACATTGAATTTGATCATGCGGACATTTTTCCTGACTTAGCGGCCATAGAAACTCAGTTTCATCATTTGCTTCGCACGTTGCCCAGTAATGTTGATATTATTTATCCAGATAACGACGAAGTTATACAGTCTTTGATTGATCGAGGATGTTGGAGCAGGACACATTCATATTCTGGTGAAGGTTGTAACTGGCAATACCGATTGATTAAGGAGAATATGTCATCTTTTGAGGTTAGACACTCCGGCGGCCCAAATTCAATTAGTAGTGGTTTTGTAAATTGGGACCAGTTCGGTTTACATAATGTAAGGAATGCGATGTCTGCGATTATTGCGGCCCATCAAGTGGGAATCAGTGTTGAGGATAGTTGTGCCGCTTTGAGTAATTTCTCTGGGGTCATGCGGAGAATGCAGATTATTTTCCAAAAGAACAAGTTTACTCTCTATGACGATTTTGCGCACCATCCAACGGCCATCGCTACCACTCTAGGAGGGCTCCGAGCACGGGTAGGTGGTGCAAAAATCATTACCGTAATAGAGCCGGGATCGGCGACTATGCGCCGAGGCGTCCATGGAAAAACTCTAGCCGCATCACTCGAGGAATCAGATCAGGTTTTCTGGTATATGAATACCGAGGTTTTGTGGGATGCTACCGAACTCATGTCATTTGCTGATGTAAATTTTGAAGTTTTTTATGAATTAGAGGATCTAATCAAAAGTTGCATTTCTGCGGCAACTACGGACGTTCATATGGTTATCATGAGCAATACCGGATTTCAGGGTCTCCAAAAAAGGCTCCTATCGCAGCTAAGCTCCTAAAATGACTCCAGTCAACTCTCAAGCACAAAAGTTACGGGCCCGTCATTGCAAAATGAAACTTGCATATTGGCTCCGAAAATTCCGGTTGCAACCTTTTTATAGCTGGTGTGGGCTCGCTTGACGAAGTAGTCATAAAGCAACTTTGCTTGTTCATGTGGCGCGGCGCCAGAGAAGCTTGGTCGGAGTCCCTTTCGGGTGTCAGCTGCCAAAGTAAATTGAGATATTATCAACAAGCTCCCTGATACATCTTTGAGGGAGAGGTTCATCCGGCAACTTTCATCGGGAAACACTCGGAAGCCAAGCACGCGCTTTAGCATTTGCTCAGCAGAGTTGTCGCTATCCTTTTTTTGAATTCCGAGAAAGAGAACAAGTCCCTGGCTAATTTCTGCTACTTCGGTTCCTTCGACATTAACCTGTGCCGAGGTGACTCGTTGAACTAGTCCTATCACAAGCTTAACTCATACCATGAAGAATTTTTAGTTTTTCACACTTACATTTTTGTATAGCACACTTCTCATCCTGATCTAATGCTACGTGACTTTCCATAGAAATTTTTGTTGTGTGTGCATCCAAGGTTCTATCCAAATATTTGGTTTATTGATTTTTCACTTCATCTTTTATGTTGTGACAGTGACACTGAGGATCCGTTGACAGTACTTTTAACTATATTTTAGAGGCTCGTTTTCGAGCATTTTCAGTAAGTAGCTTCTTTCGCAATCGGATTGACTCAGGAGTGATTTCTACAAGTTCATCTTCAGCGATAAATTCGAGGGCTTGCTCGAGGGAATGTCTGACTGGCGGGGTAAGGATTAAGTTTTCATCTGTACCAGAGGCACGTACGTTGCTTAACTGTTTTGCTTTGGTCGGGTTTACAGGAAGATCGTTATTACGGGCGTGGAGGCCGACTATCTGGCCTTCGTAAACCTCTAATCCATGACCAATAAATAAGCGACCCCTTTCTTGCAGCGTGTGGAGCGCATATGCGAGGGTCTTGCCGGCGACCATGGAGACAAGGACACCGTTCTTCCGCACTCCTAGTAAACCCGTCTTTGCGATGCCATAGTGATCAAATATGCTGGTCAAAATCCCGGAGCCGCTTGTCATTGTCAGGAATTGCGACCTGAAACCAATCATCCCTCGGGATGGTGCAATAAATTCTAGTTTAATTCGCCCTTTCCCATCCGGTTCCATATTACGGATCTCCGCCTTACGGACGCCCATCTCCTCCATTACGGCGCCTTGATATTGATCTTCTATATCGATAACGATAAGCTCAAAGGGCTCATGTATGTTTCCGTCTACTTCTTTCTGGATCACTTCGGGTCTTGAAACGCCTAGCTCATACCCCTCGCGACGCATATTTTCGATCAGAACTGAAAGGTGCAACTCACCTCGGCCGGATACGTTGAACTTGTCGGGCGATTCTCCTTCCTCGACTCTAAGTGCCACATTGTGCATGAGCTCTTGTTCAAGCCGTTCTTTGATATTGCGTGATGTAATGTATTTTCCCTCTCGACCCGCAAATGGAGAATCGTTCACCTGAAAGGTCATCCGGACAGTGGGCTCGTCAACGGATAGGGGTGGGAGTGCCTCTATTTTTTCTTGAGCACAAATGGTGTCTGAGATGTTTAATCCCTCAATTCCCGTAATACAGACGATGTCACCTGCTTGAGCTGCATCAACCTCGATCCTCTCTAGGCCTATATATCCCATCACGGAGAGTATGCGCGCCTTCCTATTTACGCCATTACGATCGATTGCAATAACCTGCATCTTTGGCTCCATCAGACCGCGAGTTATACGACCAATCCCTATTACACCTAAATAACTGTTGTAGTCCAAAGCGCTGATCTGCATTTGGAGAGGCCCTGAAGTGTCTACTTTCGGCGCACCTACTTTCTTTGATATCAACTCTAACAGTGGCATCATATCTTCTGCTAAATCGTTTGGCTCAAGACCAGCTATTCCGTATAAAGCCGAAGCGTAGATAACCGGAAAGTCAAGCTGTGCGTCTGTTCCTCCTAGGCGGTCAAATAGATCAAAAACTTGGTCTAACACCCAGTCAGGACGGGCTCCCGGACGGTCAATTTTATTAATTACCAAAATTGGATTGAGATTTTTTTCAAACGCTTTCTGAGTGACAAAGCGGGTTTGTGGCATTGGGCCATCTACCGCATCTACCAACAACAACACCGAGTCTACCATAGACAGGACGCGCTCGACCTCACCCCCAAAATCAGCATGCCCAGGGGTATCGACAATGTTTATCCGATAGTGATTCCAGTTTATTGCGGTATTCTTGGCAAGGATTGTTATCCCCCTCTCTCTTTCTTGTGCGTTGGAGTCCATGATTCGTTCGGTGCCCATATTTTTCCGATCGAGGGTTCCTGTTTGTTGAAGGAGTTTGTCAACCAAAGTCGTTTTACCGTGATCAACGTGGGCAATAATCGCTATGTTCCTGATGTAGTGTTTTGACATGTTTCTTCGCCGTTTAGCTCTGGGTAGATTATCCCGGGTTGGGAGAGGTTTTGCCCGCTTTCAGGCGGGGGCGATTATACGAAAAAAATCTAAATTAGCCACATATTTTGAGGATTTTTTCTGTAGAGTCGTCTCGTCCCTATCGGTGCGGAGATAGTACAAGTTTCATGCAAATTTGGAAGCTTTATAATATATATGCACCAATAAAGTGCATATATATTATAATTGCACCGGTTAAGAGCAACTACTCATTGCAACATGCAGTATTTCTGCGCCATTCGTTGAATCTTTCTAATTGAAGTCCGCATCTAATCTATTATTTTGTCTTGAAAAGCCTTAAAGGATATCTTGGCACAGCATTTGCGTTTACAAGAGTGGTGTTTTTGTTTCGCTGGAATGGATTATGCTCCTGTTCACGCCGCTTTAAAGCCTGAGACGGAAGAGACACCGAACTGAAATAAATTTTAAACTGGGAGATTTCTCGAAGATGAAAGCAAAATTAGAATACATTTGGTTGGATGGTTACACCCCTACGCAGAGCTTGCGAAGTAAGACGCAAATTCGGAATAATTTTGGTGGGACGTTAGAGGAGTGTCCGATGTGGTCTTTCGATGGCAGCTCCACAGAGCAGGCGCCTGGGGACGCTTCAGATTGTCTTTTGAAGCCTGTGGCTATCTTTCCTGATCCAGATCGTTCAAATGCCTATCTGGTAATGACAGAGGTCTTGAACGCAGATGGCACACCTCACGCTTCAAATGGCCGAGCGACCATAGATGACGATGATGACGATTTTTGGTTTGGGTTCGAGCAAGAATACTTCCTTTGGGATGTCGACACCAAACTTCCACCAGGGTTCCCATCGGGAGGTTATCCTGGTCCTCAGGGTCCCTACTACTGCTCGGTGGGAGCAGCAAACGCGTACGGGCGCGACTGCGTTGAAGAGCACCTAGACCTTTGTTTAGAAGCTGACGTAAATGTGGAGGGAATTAATGCTGAAGTAGCGGCCGGCCAGTGGGAATTCCAAGTTTTTGCAAAAGGCGCTAAACGAGCCGGAGATGAAACATGGGTTGCACGGTACTTGCTGGAACGAACTGGGGAAAAATATGGATATTCTATTAACTATCATCCAAAGCCATTTGGAACGTTGGATTGGAATGGATCGGGTATGCACGCAAATTTCTCGAATGGCGTTATGAGGGAGTGTGGTGATGAGGCTGTTTTCAATAAGATTTGTGACAATTTTGGAGAAAATATTCACCGGCATATGAGTGTTTATGGTGCCGACAACGATCAAAGACTTACGGGTGAGCATGAGACCCAAGCATATGACCAATTCAGCTATGGAGTATCGGATCGGGGTGCTTCTATTAGAATTCCGGTTGGCACTGTTGAGGATGGATGGAAGGGCCGTTTAGAGGACCGCCGGACTGCTTCTAATGCTGATCCGTACAAAGTGGCCGCAGCAATAATCAAAACTACGAAGGAAGCACTGTAATAAGGAATAAGTAATGTAACTTCGGGTGTAAAATGGGAACAGAAAATGGATATCACTGACGTGTTTCCGTTAAAATCGTGGGAGCCTTTGGTATCGTTGAAATTCTATGCTTCGATCGTGAGCTTCAAATCGCACCACAGAAGTGCGTTCCCATGACAAGTAGGATATATTGGTGTTTCTGATCTTGAGTCGGGCTCAGACCATGGCTGCGCCCGACCATTAGGCTCTCTTGGCTTGGACATTCCTCGCCTGAAATCTTTCTTGTATAAGCTCACGGGTAGCGCCCTTGATGTTGGATAAGACCGAAGACAATCATTACCTGTCGTTGTTGGACAGCTTGAACACCGCAGTGGTACTAGTTGATGAAACCTTATGTATCGTCTATGTGAATTCTGCAGCTGAGGCGATATTAAGGGTTGGGTTTACGAAGCTTCGCGGAAATAAAATTTGCGATCTTTTTTCGGATCCTACTCAATCTCGACAAGTTATGAGAGAGGCCATCTACTCTAACCAGTCATTTACCAAAAGACATGAGTCTGTTCAGATCAATGATTCAAAAAATAATTTGATTGACTATTCCGCAACACCGGTGCAGTCAAACAATTCCTCATATCTGATTATTGAGATGCAAGCCATCGAAAGGTTTATTCGTATAAATCGTGAGGAAGCGCTCAGCTCTCTCCAAGACAGTTCCCGAAGCCTAATAAGGGGACTAGCTCATGAGATAAAAAATCCTTTGGGTGGTATTCGAGGTGCTGCTCAATTGCTAAATCAGGAGTTAAGTGACCGCGAAATGAGTCCCGAAACTCTAGAATTCTGTCAGATCATAGTCACTGAGGTAGATAGGTTGAGGAACCTTGTTGATCGCCTTTTGGGACCTAATCAGCTACCTCAAATGAGGACAATAAATATTCATGAGGTTTTAGATCATGTAGTAAATCTGATGGATGCAGAAACAAGAGGTTCTATCTCGTTGGTTCGTGATTACGATCCAAGTATCCCTGACGCACATGGCGACCCGGAGCAAATTATTCAGGCAATTTTAAACATCTCGAGGAACGCGATGCGGGCCCTACAAGGTTCGCAGCAATTAACACCGATTATTTATTTTAAGACACGAGTCCAGCAAAGTTTTACTTTAGGTGGGCTCCATCAGAGGATGGTATGTCGGATCGATATCACTGATAACGGCCCTGGAATAGACCCTACAATCAAAGATCGAATTTTTCTCCCTATGGTCAGTGGGACCGGTGAGGGTGCTGGGTTAGGGCTCATGATTGCCCAGACCGCCATCAACCGACATGGTGGGATGATTGAATGTAGCTCGGTACCCGGGGAGACAAAATTTTCAATTTATTTACCATTAAAGGTGTGATAATGGATGGATCATCAAAAATTTGGATTGCGGAGGACGACCGATCGCTCAGGTGGGTCATGGAGAAGGCTCTGACGCGCGCGGGAATTGGAGTTCGGTCTTTCGAAAAGGGAGAAGATGTCCTAAGTGCATTGGTTTCGGATCAACCGCATGCCATTGTTTCCGACATAAAGATGCCCGGTATAGACGGACTGGCAATGCTCCGGCGAATTAAGAGCTCCTATGCTGACCTACCAATAATTATTACCACTGCCCATTCAGACCTTGACAGTGCGGTCTCTGCGTATCGTGGTGGTGCCTTCGAGTACCTGCCAAAGCCCTTTGATATTGAAGAGTTGGTTGCAGTTGTGAAGAGAGGTATTGCGATATCCTCCGAAAAGAAATCGTCAAGTGAATCGTCGGAGCAGGTTACACCGCAAGAGATAATTGGCGAGGCCCCCGCTATGCAAGAGGTCTTTCGCGCTATTGGCCGCCTCGCTAACTCCAACATCACAGTACTCATAAACGGGGAATCTGGGACTGGTAAGGAACTAGTAGCTCGCGCCCTCCACAACCACAGCCCAAGACAGGGTAGAGAATTCATCGCTCTGAATATGGCTGCAATACCTAATGAACTTATCGAATCAGAGTTGTTTGGCCATGAAAAGGGTGCATTTACCGGTGCAGGTCAAAGGCGGGAAGGGCGTTTCGAGCAAGCGAACGGGGGTACTTTATTCCTAGACGAGATCGGGGATATGCCGGCTGAGGCCCAAACGAGGTTACTCCGAGTTCTATCCGATGGGGAGTTCTATCGGGTCGGGGGGCATACTCCGATTCGAGTGGACGTAAGAATTATTGCCGCAACTCATCAAGATTTAGATCAACGTGTCTCGGAAAATCGTTTTCGCGAGGACCTATTCCATCGTCTTAACGTTATCCGGGTTCACCTGCCCCGACTGTCGGAACGTAGAGAGGATATTCCTCGGCTCATGACACATTTTTTTGCTCAGGCTGCGATCGAACTTAGCGTCGAGGCGAAAAGTCTCTCACCGGAGGCGAGCTTAGCCTGCCGGAACCTTCCCTGGCCCGGAAATGTCCGGCAGTTAGAGAATGCATGTAGGTGGCTTACCGTCATGGCTGCGGGTCGAGAGGTGTTGTTGTCTGACTTGCCACCGGAGTTACAGCCAAAAGAGAATGACACGGCTAACGTCGATTCGGGTAGCTGGCAAAAATTACTTCGCACATGGGGTGAGAGACAACTTCGCGCAGGCTCAACCGGCATTATGACTTCTGCTATTCAGGATTTGGAGAGAGTAATGATAGACACCGCGCTATCACATACCGGAGGTCGCAAAAGGCATGCAGCAGAGTTACTAGGCTGGGGACGCAATACACTTACAAGGAAGCTCCAAGAATATTCTTCGGCCGATTCAGAAAGTCCCTAATGTCGGACAGTATCATCTGATTCCTCAGCATCAGGGTGTTCTTTATTTTTTGCTGCGGCGACCGCTGAGGCAAACAGTGCTTCAAAGTTAACTGGAGGAATCATTAAGGGTGGGAAGGAGCCCTTCGTCAGGGTGTTGTCTATGACCTCACGGGCGTAGGGGAAAAGCATACTCGGGCAAGTTGTATTCAAGACCTGTGCCAGCTGCTCGTCGTTCAACCCTTCAATTTTGAAGATACCCGCCTGATCAATTTCAATGAGGTAGAGGGTTTCCTCCTCATGCTTGACGGTTATGGTGAGCCGAAGAGATACTTCGAATAAACTTTTGTCTAACTGGGCTGAGCGGGTGCTAAGATCTTGGTTCACCTTTGGTTTCCATTGCTTCTGAAAAACTTCAACTCCCTTTGGGGTCTCAAATGAAAGGTCTTTCAGGTAAATCCGTTGTGCTGCAAAGCTCGGGGATGCGTCACTTTTAGACTCCTTGGGTGCCGACGCATCTGGGTGCTTATCTTCTTGATCTGACATGATGTCGCTCCAATTGAAGGGTTGAATAACTTTTTTGGCTTTTACTTGCTTGGTGCTAGATTTTTTCAATGTTGTTTGTGTTCGTGGATTGGGTATTCCTAAATCGCTCTTTTACGCACCTTTTACGACAGGCATATTCTGATCCCGCCATTCTACCATCCCACCATTCAGCCGACGGACGTTATACCCAAGGTCAACCAGTAGCTTACCGGAACTGCCAGAATGCTGGCCATATTTATCTGCTAAAACGACAATTTTGTCGACGTGTTGTTGGAGTTCTACGTGTCGTGAATTCAGCTTGGAGTGAGGGATATTTATTGCCCCAGAGATATGCCCCGACCGAAATTCGTCAAGTGGACGCAGGTCAATCAGCACTGCTTCCTCTGAATTTATAAGTGATACAAGTTCGTGCGGACCCAGTTGCTTTCCACCCTTGTCTTTCTCATAGATAATCAAGAGGAAGATAAGTGCTATCAGAATACTGAACAGTAACCACTGTTCACTCACAAATATAAAAAAATTCACGAAATTTTAGCCGTATTAAAGTGGGTCCACTTGCCTATATGCGATGTATACCTAGTATACCTTTATTGAATCACAAGAGGAAAGCTGGTTAAGCGTACTATACCCAATCAGTCCAAACAGGACGACATTGTTCCGGCAGTTTGGGTACCTGACCGAGGGCAGCCCAGCTTTCACCTAGTCTATGAAAATCGGAGCCACAGGATGATAAAAAACCGAACTGATCACAAAGTGTTACAAGCCTGAAGGTTTCATCAGGTAGTTGATGTCCTGAAATCACCTCGATTGCTTTACCACCACGGTTCTTAAAATCTCTAAATAGGGACAGAAGCTTTGTTTTAGAGAGGCCGTATTTAGTGGGATGGGCAAGGACTGAGGTGCCTCCTGAGTGCTCGATCCAGTCGATAGCTACCCCCAGTTCCGCCCAATCTGCTCGTACATATCCAGATTTTCCTTCGCCAAGAATCTTTTTGAATGCCTGCTGCTCGGACCTTGCGGCTCCGATGTTGACAAGGTGCTTGGCAAAGTGTGGTCGGCCGATTTGACCACCGTCTGACAGATCGAGGGCAGCCTGTAGGGTATTGGTGAAGCCAAGGATATTCAGTTTGTCGGCAATCTTGTGGGCTCTCTCACGACGGATTTGTTTTTGAGAGCGGATGCCCTCCTTCAAAGAATAATGGCTCCTATCAACATTGAGGCCGAGAATATGGACAGTGTTGCCATCCCACTTACAAGAGAGTTCAATACCTTGAATAAGTTGCAGGTTCGATGGATAAACAAGCTCGGTATCAAACGCATCCATGGTATCGTGATCCGTGATTGCAAGTAGATCTATCCCTCTTTCCGATGCCAAATCCACCAATTCCTGGGGCTTGAGGACCCCGTCGGAGGCTGTGGTATGTGAGTGTAGGTCTATGTTCATTGTGTCTTTGTATTAAAAATTTCTTACCATTGTAGCAAGGCTTTAAACCTTTATACTTATTGAAATTTGCTAGGTGGAGTTGTTGGCTTGGCTTTAGATAAAGAGACTTGGTTTGTTTATATTCTGGAAGTATCAGATGGTAGCTATTACATCGGTATATCTACCGACTTGCAACGTCGTCTTAAACAGCACAAGTCTGGCCGAGGCGGTGCCAAGTACTTCCGTGGGCGCGAGCCACTGCAGGTCTTATATTCGGAGCAGTACCAATGTCGCAGTGCGGCAAGCCGTCGAGAATATCAGCTAAAGAAGCTTTCACACCTGGAAAAGAGGCTCCTGATTGAAAAGAATTCGAGTGAGTAGCATCAAGTTGATAAACGGATGTTGAGATTGACACGTTATCTCTTTTTCTTTAATTGCGAGCCATCATTTTTTACGCAACGAAATGCAGTTGTTGATTTTTGTGTTACTTGCCCACTTGAATCAAAAGTGGCT
>PCCK01000051.1 GCA_002731695.1 Porticoccaceae bacterium | reverse complement strand
CAACGATACTAATTATTTTTGCATTAGTAAACTTCACTAATGCAAAAACAAAAGCTGCAGAACATAACGGTCGAGTGGAAAACAAAAACTTTCATATACTCAGACTCGATGACCGGTTGGATAAAATTGTCGATGAAAAAGCGGTAGTATCAAAGATAGCCGAGGGCTTTGTCTTTGCTGAGGGTCCCGTTTGGGACCGCAGATCACAAAGACTCCTCTTGTCTGATGTGAGAGATAATAAGATTTATGAGCTTAAAGATAATGTGCTAAACACATTTTTAGATCCAGTTTTTGAGGGGGAAATGCCGAATGGAATGAGAAATGTCAGCGCTAATGGGCTAACGTTTAACGCCGACGGAGACTTAGTAATCGCTGAACATGGCTATAGAAGAATTTCAAGTATTTCGGTTAATGGTAAAAAAAGCATCCTAGCCTCAAAAAAAGATGGTCGTCGCTTCAATAGCCCAAATGACCTTGTGTTTGACTCTCGGGGGAATCTTTATTTTACCGATCCACCGTATGGCCTTGAGGGATATGATTCATCAAAAATAAAGGAGATACCCTACAATGGCATTTATAAACTTACGCGTGAGGGTGATGTTTTTTTACTAGATAGTCAGCTTACTCGCCCTAACGGAGTAGCGTTGTCACCGGATGAAAAGACCTTGTACGTAGCGAACTCCGATAAAAAAAATAAAGTTATCATGCGGTATAATCTCGTTGGCAACCATGTCACTCAGACGGAAATATTTTTTGATGCCAATCACCTCAAATCGCGAGGCATGCCAGATGGCTTAAAAGTGGATTACTTTGGTAATGTATTTGCAACGGGTCCTGGAGGTGTTTTAGTGCTGTCGCCAGAGGGAGATCACCTCGGAACAATTCGCACCGGCGAGATAACTGCAAACGTTGCCTGGGGCCAACCTCAAGATAATAATCGGTGCAATAGTAATACATTAATTATGACGGCAAGCACTAGCGTTTATGCCTGCAAACTACTCACCACCGGCTGCGTTCCATAGATATAGACTGAGGAAGAGATGTCTGAAATAAACCGAAGAACATTCATAAAGAAAAGCTCAATTACAGCCGCTTCCCTCTTTAGCTCAGAAGCATTAATAGCAGCCGCTTGGTCTAAGCGCGTTCAAAGTTTAGAAAAACCGGATCCCGTGAAGATCGCAATTCTGGGACTCGGAGGCTATGCAACAAACTGGATAGCGCCTGCAATCCAACAAGCAGAATATGCTAAATTAACGGGTATTATTTCAGGATCACCACAAAAATATCCTATCTGGCAAGAGAAATATCAGATACCCGATGCAAATGTTTACAGCTACGATGACCTTGAGCAGATCGCCAATAATCCCGAGATAGATTGCGTGTATGTGGTTACACCCCCTGGTAACCATGCCGAATTCACAATAAAGTGTTTGAATGCTGGGAAGCACGTAATTTGTGAAAAACCCATGGCGCGAAGTGAGGATGAATGCTCATTAATGATCCAGACAGCTAAAAGCGTCAAAAAAAGCCTTCAGCTCGGATACAGGTTATATTGGGACCCCCATACGGTAAAATTCATACACTCTATGAGAGATATGGAATTTGGCGCCTGGAAGACTTTGAAGACCGGGTTTTCATCTCGGCCCAACGATTCTAACTTCCAAAGAAAAAAATGGAGGATAGAGCGAGCAATGTCTCTGGGAGGGGGGCTGGGTGAATTGGGCGTGTATTGCGTGCAGTCTGCGTTCTACCTTGTGCAAAATTACCCTACTCTTGTTGAGGCAAAAAGCTGGACGAAAAGAACTAACATCTTCAAAGAAGTTCCAGAACACTGGGAATGGGAACTGACTTGGCCCGATGGACGAAAGTCACAGCATAATTCTGGATGGGGAAAATACAGCCACTTCATTCATATGGAGACAAGGGATGGGGCCATGGAACTCGAACCCGCTTATAGCTATTCAGGAAACAAGGGTTACACTCCACAGGGCCAGTTGACACTACAAAATATCTTTCAACAAAAATTACAGATAAATAGCCAGTGCCTAACTATTAGAAACCGCCGACCAAATATCACCTCCGGTGAGATGGGACGGAGAGATGTGAAAATCATCACAGCAATTATGAAGTCAGCAGCTTCAAACAAAGCCGTCACACTAACCTGAGTGAGTGTTCTAATGAAAACCAACCTTTATAGTAGATCTAAATTTTTACTAAAATTGATACTAATCCCTATGCTGATGGTCATATCAACGTCTCATGGTAACAATGTTAACTACATAATTATCGATGTCAGAACCATAGAAGAATGGAGGACCGGCCATCTTAAAGACGCGAAACATCTGCCACTGGATATCCTAGAAGATCAGGTTAAAAATTTGGTTATAAACCCACAAGAAACCGTATACATTTATTGTCGAAGCGGAAATAGGTCAGGAATGGCGAAACAAATTATGAACAGGCTAGGCTATCAACATGCAAAAAACTTAGGCAGCCTCACTGAGGCCAGTCAATTTCTTAGAAAGCCAATACAGAAATGATGAGAAACTGGAAGTGTGTTTTTAGACTTCGTGAAATTTAAATCAGGTAATGGCTCTCCTTCGTACTAGGAACTAAATGTATATACTTTGTCAAAGTCTGTCGCGGGGGATTGTGTGTTGAAAAGTAAGGTTTTCGCAATCGCAATTTTAATGGGTTCAATTGCGATTGGGCTCTATATGAATAAACTCCGCGAGATTCCTCCAAAGGTGCCTGCACCAGAGGCTGCAATTGCTGTCAAAACTAAAAAACTTTATGAAAGAGACATAGAATTGTCCGTAATTTCTCAAGGCACAGTGCAGCCCAGCGCCCGCACAACACTTGTTTCAGAGGTTACAGGAACCGTTGTGCAGATATCGAAGCAGTTTGTTGTCGGTGGGACCTTCGACAAAGGTGATGTTTTAATGCAGCTTGACACCGCTAATTATGATGTAGCGCTACAAAGAGCAAAAGCGACGCTGATCAGCGCCCAAGGCCAACTGGAGCTAGAGACTGCTCGGGTAGTCCAAGCTGAAAAAGAATGGGAAATTACTGGTCGCCCCAACAGCGAAGCACCTCCTCTGGCACTCCGAAAACCGTTTCTTCTCGAAGCTCAAGCGAATATCCTTGAGGCTGAAGCAGAAGTGAAATATGCGACTATTAAGCTGAATCAAACTACCGTAAGGGCACCTTATTCCGGAATGGTTTCACGCAAACTGGTAGGCATTGGACAATATGTAACGCAAGGGTCACCGGTTGCCGAGCTCTTTGCAACAGACTTCTCAGAGGTAAGATTACCGCTTTCTGAGAGAGACCTATCCACGATGGGGGGTATTCCAGAAGGGGTAACGTCCAAGCGTAGTGTTGTGGTACTCCGCGGTTCTACAAATGGAGCCAATGCACAATGGAGCGGCCATATTGTCAGGTCCGAGGGTGTTGTTGATCAAACTAACCGCGCTCAATATTTAGTAGTTCAGATAGACGACCCCTATAACCAAAAACTACAAAATGAGGATTCTGGTTCGCCCCCATTATTGGTTGGAACATTTGTTGAGGTCACGCTTCCAGGGAAATTGTTGGAGGATATTTTTTTATTGCCAGCGGGAGGTCTTCGCAAAAATAGTCAAGTCGCGACCGTAAACTCCAATAACAGGCTAAGGTTGAATCCAGTCTCTATAGCATTTAGCGACGATAACTACTTTTACGTGAGCTCAGGATTAGAGGAAGGTGCTGAAGTAATCACTAGTGCGCTAGGAATGCCTATTGAAGGTCTCAGAGTTGCCGTAACTAATAGGGCTTCTTCGAATTCTGGAGAAAGTGAGTGATTACAAGTGGTGGGCTGATCAACTGGTTTGCACGGAACTCAGTGGCTGCCAATTTAATCATGGTCTTTATTTTCTTAGCGGGGGCTCTATCGCTTTCAAATGTAAGCAAGGAGATGTTTCCCCGATCCGACACCAATATGATCACCGTAAGAGTCTTCTATCCGGGTGCTGCTCCGGTAGAGATAGAGAAGAGCATCATACTTCCGATCGAGGCGGCATTGGAGGGTTTACAAGGGATCAAAAAGGTCTCGTCCAGAGCAGGTCGAGATTATGCCTCGATCACACTTGAGACTGAGCCAAATCAAGACGTCAACGAAATAATGTCGCTAGCAGAGGGCAGGATTGACGGAATCGTCAACTTCCCTATGGATATGGAAAAGCCTCAGATACAAAGAGTCTTAAAGAATTTCTGGGCTGTGGGTCTTTCGGTGCATGGCAACATGACCCAGCGGGAGAAAAAGATACTAGGTCAAGAAATCTATGATGACCTGCTGCAGCTACCTGAGATAAAAGAGTTGAAACTCTGGGGTGCTGGTAAGCACGAAATTTCAATTGAAGTGGATGAAGCAAGATTGAGGGCTTTCAACTTGACCTTACAAGAGGTTGCGGATGCCGTCCGGGCATCGTCACTGGACCTTCCTGCAGGTGTAATAAGAACCGATAACGGAAACGTTCAGCTAAGAACCGAAGGCAAGTCCTATTTTGGCGAAGATTTCGAAAAAATAGTCATTCGTGGCTCAACCGATGGAAGCGAGCTAACCATAGCAGATATTGCGAATGTTAGAGACGGTTTCATGGAAAAGAATATAGATAACCGCTTTGATCGAGAGAGCTCCTTCACTTTAGGTATTTTCTCTCTCGAAGGCCAAAATCTGTTAAAAATCAGCGATCAAGTGCACCGGTATGCGGAAGAGAAACGAAAAACACTACCTGACGGTCTGAAAATTAGCGTTCACAATGATGAAGCATATCACCTCAACGGTAGGCTTCAAATGATGTCCGAAAATCTATTTTTAGGAAGTATCCTTGTTGCCATAGTCTTGGCACTATTCCTTAACTTGAAGATAGCGATGTGGGTTATGGTGGGAATTCCGCTCAGTTTCGCCGGCGCTTTTTGGCTAATGCCTTTTGGAGGCGTAACGGTAAATGTGATGAGTCTCTTTGCCTTTATCATGGTACTGGGGATCGTCGTCGACGACGCAATTATTATCGGTGAGAGTGTTTACCGTGAGATCACTGAAGACTACCAAAAACAACAGTCTCAAGAAAAACTCCGCCCGACTCCATACAGAGCGTCATTAGAAACAGTGGTCAAGGGAACCCATCGCGTAGCAATACCATCCACCATCGGACTGTTAACAACTATGGCAGCGTTCCTACCAATGATGTTCTTGGGCGGCACCTTTGACGGAATCTCCAGAACCATCTCAATAGTGGTGCTTTTGTGCCTTACTTTTTCCCTGATTGAGTCAAAATTAATACTTCCCTCTCACCTTGTAGGACTAAAATTAGGTGAAAAAAATGGTTTATTTTTATCTCCATTGTATTCCTGTCAACGGTGGATTTCGAATGCGCTTTATCGTTTTGTAAATGGTGTATATGAGCCCGCACTTCGGAATGCGCTTAACCACCGCTATGCGACACTCGCGAGCTTCCTCGGCACACTGATAATAATCGTTAGCTTAATCACGAGTGGAATCACAAAATTTGAGTTTTTCCCCAATGTCCCCGGGGATGACGTACGCGCAGAAATAACCATGCATGATGGAGCCTCTCGGGAAAGTATTTCAGAAACAATCAACATCGTGGAAAATGCAATTTACACAGTAAATGAGGACTACCTCTTAAACAACCCAGCCTCTACGGGCCTCATAGAGCACGTATCTTTTCATGTGAGAGATGATTCTGAGATAGTATTTCGATTGGCATTGACGAAGTCAGAATTGCGTGAGATTACCGCAAACGATGTTGAGAGATTGTGGCGAAATGAGGTGGGCCTTCTACCAAATGTGCGAAAGCAAAGATATATGGCCAGTGAGGGTCCTGCAGGGCCGAAAATCTCCCTTTCGCTCTCTGGGCCAGACCCTGAAGAACTATCGCTGGCCGGTCTTGAACTTCAGGAATACCTGACACAATTTCAGGGGGTATATGATATATATAACTCTCAGGGCTCGGGTAATAAGGAACTACTTATCACGCTAAAACCCTATGCCTCTCAGATTGGCGTCCGTTTGGTGGATATTGCTAGGCAGGTTAGACAGGCATTCCACGGTGAGGAAGCACAGCGAATCCAACGTGATTCCGAGACCGTCAACGTGATGGTACGTTTTCCGTATGTTGCGCGTCGCTCTATTGCATCTCTTGAAAATATGCTGATACGCACGAGTAGTGGAGAATCCATCGCAATAGGAGAAGTTGCAGACATAAAAATGGGACTCGGTGTAACCGAAATTAATCGACTGGATCGTAAACGCACAATTACCATAACTGCTGAGGTTGTTGAAAATAAGATCGAGAGCGGCGACGTAGTGCGTGACGTTAAAGCATTATTTGTACCGATGTTACTGGAGAAGTATCCAAGCGTTGAGTTCCGTCTCACAGGAGGTACAAAAGAGCAGAACGACTATTACTCGAAAATGATCATAAGCGGCCTCATATCGCTGATGCTAATGTATGGACTGCTAGCTATACCACTAAAATCATATCTTCAGCCGGTGCTAATCATGTCGGTAATCCCATTTGGTTTTGTCGGCGCCGCAATCGGTCACATGTTGCTTGGCGTCACCATGAACATGCTGTCTATTATTGGGATCATGGCTCTTGCTGGGGTCGTGGTGAACGATAGTCTGATCATGGTAGACTTCGCCAATCGGCAACGTACCGATGGCCTAGCTCCAACTGAAGCAATCATCGCCGCCGGCAAAAAACGCTTCCGGGCGATCCTCCTCACAACGCTCACTACCTTCGTAGGATTATTACCCCTGCTGTTCGAAACGAGCGTTCAGGCACAATTTGTAATACCGATGGCATTATCACTAAGCTTCGGCATTCTTTTTGCGTCCACTATTACCCTCATATTAGTGCCCTGCCTGTACGTCTTCGCAGAGAAAAATCATCTATTCTTAAGTGCCTTTCTAAGCGTCCTCTTCGCTATTGTCATCAGTTACTTCACCACTTTTATAGGCCTCATGAGCCCGGAGATAATGAAAATCATGATGGTCATATCGGCTTTCTTAATGACTATCCTTGTGTTAGCAAAAGCACTCAATCGCTTACCGGAGCGATATACAGCCTGAGGTCTGTGTGCTTGCTTATATACAACCTCCTAGTGGTTCTCCATTACTACCCACAGTGTCGATACTCACCCACTTCGCCCACTAAACCAAATTAATAGACAAGGATCTCATTCAGGGCTGACGATATCGCTCAAAAGTGCAACCAAACTCCCTACCAGCATCCATTAACCAACGAACCAAATAGTCGGCAAAACTGCGTCTTATAATCACGTCAAAGGATTGATCACTCCGGTTTGCTATAAGGGCAGAGGCCTTGGCAAATGTAGTTCGCACGCACCTTCCAGCTCCTCGATCGGCATCCACCCACGCGCCAAAGTCATAGACGGATGACTTTTTTAGGACCGCTTCGATTGAACTTAGTGCTCCGGAGAGATTCAGCACTGTTTGACCTCCAGACACGTCTGTAATTACGGCAGGCGCCTTCAACCTATCTCGAAGCGTTCTTTCAAGAATCGACTCGCTACCGCTCACCAGTAACCACTCGTCTGGTCCGAGCCAATATAGTTGGCTCTTCGAATCATACCTATAGGTACATGGCTCCAGTGGGAAAGCCATTTTTATGTTTTGATCAATTGAGAGACCAAAACTCTCATCCCCGCGATCGCCGCGAATAATAAACTGTGCCGCGGGCACGACCTCCCGAATTATAAGCAATGAGTGCGCATCGGAAATATCTGAACTATTAATCTTCTCCTCTTTTGAACCCGCTAGTGGGGCTCCCTCTGATATTATCGGAGACGCAAAGTGATATTTGTTACACATTCTGGCGCTCTCCGCCTTTGTCATAGAATATCGAGTCAACGATCTCTGCAGCTATGACTTGTCCGTCTGGCCGAGGACAATAAACAATCTCTCCAAATCGTTTTTGCCCCCCCTTTATGACTGCTAAAGCAAAACCAAAACCCAGGTTAGAGCTAAAATAACTTGAGGTAACATGACCCTGCATAGACATAGGAATGGATTCGTCAGGGTCAAATACTACCTGCGAACCCTCCGGCAAAACCTCACTTTTGTTGACCGGCCTTAGACCAACAAGCTGCTTTCGATCATCGCGAATTGAATCGCTACGAGCAAGAGAACGCTCTCCAATAAAGCTAAACTCCTTGTTTTTTGCGACAATCCAATTCATATTCATATCTGATGGGGTCATGGAACCATCGGTATCCTGACCTACTATGACAAAGCCCTTTTCGGCACGCAACACATGCATAGATTCAGTACCATATGGAGTGATGCCAAATTCTTCTCCTGCTTCAATAAGAGACATCCAGACATGAAGACCATATTGCGATGGAACATTAATCTCAAAGGATAGCTCACCTGTAAAACTTATACGGAAGATACGAGCATCTATTCCTGCTACAGTGCCAGAACGCCACGCCATAAACTCAAAATTACGCTTGTCGATCTCGATATCCTTACACACCTTGCCTAGAACCCTACGTGCGTCTGGACCACTTATTGTCGAAGTGCTCCAATGATCTGTAACCGAAGTGAAATACACCGTCAATTCCGGCCATTCCGTCTGTTGCCAGAGCTCAAGCCACTCAAGAACCGCCGCCGCTCCGCCGGTGGTGGTATACATCAGATAGTGATTTTTCCCGATACAAGCACACACTCCATCATCAAAAATCATTCCATCTTCCTTGAGCATTAAACCGTAACGGCACCTTCCGGGTTGAAGTTTGTTAAAAGAATTAGTGTATACTCGTTCTAAGAATTCGGCTGCATCAGGGCCCTGAATATCAATCTTTCCTAGTGTGCTGGCGTCCAATATTCCAACACCATTCCTTACTGCAAGACACTCTCGGTCCACGGCTTCCCGAAGCGATTCTTTGTGACCATCTTTGCCAAAACGAGGGTAATACCAAGGTCGTTTCCACTGACCGACATTTTCAAACTCTGCGCCCTCTGCACAATGCCAACTGTGAATCGCTGTATGCCTCTCTGGATCGAAAAGACTACCTACATCCCTTCCTGCAATGACACCAAAGGAAGTCGGTGTGTAAGCCGGTCGAAACATGCTGGTACCTGTCTGAGAGATTGTTTGACCAAGCGTATCGGCTAGGATCGCCATCCCATTCACATTGCCGAGCTTTCCTTGATCGGTTCCAAAACCCAACGCCGTATAACGCTTGACGTGCTCAATAGATTCAAAACCCTCGCGTGCTGCGATCTGGATACTACTCGCCGTCACATCAAGCTGCATATCTACGAATTGATAAGGTGCTCGAGTGGTCGGTAACGTGTGAGGTACTAAAAATATAGCTTGCTGATGCCCTTTGCTCTCCTCCAGAGGAGTCGCCATGTGCCTAGGCTGGCCATTACCAAAACCAGTTTTATTCGCAGCGTGTGCCCCTGCCCGCGCTCCCTCGGCAAGGCAGCCTCCAAGGGAAAAAGTCCCGTTGCAGGAACCTACAGAGCGCTGATCTTTTGTTTTATGACTAGGTTTAAACCCCACTATTGTTTCATCCCAGATGGGCTTACTTCCAATGTGTGAGCTCAAATGAATTGCCGGACTCCAACCACCAGAGACAGCAACCAGATCGCAGTCAAAATACCTCACAGCGCCACTAATCTCAGTTCCATCAGCATTGATTGGCGCCACAAGTACGCGTTTAACGCGCCTCTTTCCCCTGGCTTCCATCACAACATGGCCGGTTAAAACAGTTATCCCTCTGGACCTGACACTGTCTACAACTGCTTTATCGGGCTCAAACCGGGTATCTATAACAGCTACAACTCGACGCCCAACCTCATGCCAATCTAGAGCGGTAGAGTAGGCGTTATCATTAGTCACAAATAGTACCAAATCATTCCCTGGAGCAACGCCATAACGATTTACATAGGTAGATACAGAGGATGCCTGCATGATGCCAGGGAGATCGTTTCGGGCAAAAACCAAAGGCCTTTCAAACGCTCCCGTTGCAAAGATAATCTGTTTAGCCCTTACTCGGTGGAGGCGTTGACGCGGCATTAATGAGGAACTTTCTATCTGGCCGCAAGACAATTCCTGACTAATACAGACAAAATTATGGTCATACAATCCAAACGCCGTACTTTTAGTGAGAATCATTAAATTGTCTAGGACAGTCAACTCATCAATCATTCCTCTTAACCAAACGCGACCATGCTGTCCAGCTATTTTTTTTGTAGAACCGAGGAGACTCCCACCGAGGTTGGGTTGCTCGTCAGTAATAATCACTCGGGCACCAGTCAGTGCCGCCTCTCTTGCTGCCATTAAACCCGCTGGCCCACCCCCAATAATCAAGACATCTGCGTGCTGATTGAGCTTATCATAGATATCAGGATCTGACGCAACAGGACACTTGCCAAGACCAGCTGCCCTTCGAATAAAATATTCATAGTTCATCCAAAACTTGGCCGGATACATGAAGGTCTTGTAATAAAAACCCGGAGGCATCATTCGACTAAACCAGTCCGCTATTCCCATAAAATCAAAGTGGAGGCTGGGCCATCCGCTCACTGAGCTAGCCTCCAGACCGTCATATAATTCTATCTGGGTAGCCTTTACATTCGGGATAGTACGAGCACCCGAGCCAATTTGTATGATCGCATTCGGCTCCTCGGCTCCATGTCCGGTGATCCCGCGGCGCCGGGAGTATTTAAAGCTTCGACCCACCACGTCAATACCATTGGCAAGTAGCGCTGAAGCCAGAGTGTCACCCTCGAGTCCGTTTAAACGTCGTCCATTCCAAGTAAAATTCAACTCCCGAGCGGCCCCATCACGGGGCATACATATTCGATTACGATTAGCGAAAATTTGCCTCAAGATATTATCTCTTTGACTCGATTAGAACATTTTCCGACTTCCCCCATTCGGAAAGTTTCGATTATTTCGTAGGTCACGGTGTGCCTCACAGCAGTGAAGTAGCGACGGCACCCAGATGAATGGCACCACATCTCATGATTAAGGCCCCGCAAATTTTTTCTAAAGAAGAGATAATCGCCCCATTCGGCATCAGACAGTTTAGCGGGTTCTTTTGGCCTCACGATGCCAGCCTCACCCCCATAATGAAACTCCTCCTCGTCACGCTCTTCACAACAATATGGGCAATAGATTAACAGCATGTATAGTTTGAAACTCCAATATCAAAAAAACGAAAAAATCTGATCACTCGAATCAACACTCTAGTGCGCAACGCCTGCAGCACCATGCTCATCAATGAGGGCTCCGGTGTTGAAACGTTCGATGTCAAAGGCCGCAGCAAGCCGGTGTGGCCGATCATTTGCTACTGTATCGGCAAAAACATAGCCAGATCCCGGGGTTGCCTTGAATCCGCCCGTCCCCCATCCACAGTTAAAATACAAGCCGTCTACCGAAGTCTTGCTAATTATCGGACAGGCATCAGGGCAGACATCAACCACACCGCCCCATTGTCGGTTCATACGCACCCTACTGAACGCCGGAAATAGCTCACAGATCGCCTGTAATGTATGCTCGATGATATGAAAGGAGCCACGCTGACCAAAACCATTATATCCATCGACACCTGCGCCGATAACGAGGTCGCCCTTATCAGATTGGCTGACATAGCCATGAACCGCATTCGACATTACAACAGTATCTAGACAAGGCTTCAATGGCTCTGAAACAAGTGCCTGCAAAGGACGAGATTCCACAGGTAATCGCAGTCCCGCAAGTGCTGCTACCGGCCCAGAATGACCCGCTACAACACAAGCCAACTTTGGAGTTTGAATGAAGCCTTTCGATGTCTCCGCACCAAGCACCCTCCCATTTTCAATCCGAATGTCTGTAACTTCCGTTTGCTGTATTATATCTACGCCGAGCGCATCCGCGGCTCGCGCGTATCCCCAAGCAACAGCATCATGTCTCGCAGTACCTCCACGAGGTTGCCATGACGCTCCAAGAATCGGGTAACGACACGAGGATGATATGTTGATAAGCGGCGCGATTTCTTTGATGCGCTTAGGAGCTACCACCTCCCCATCAATCCCGTTTAGTCGGTTGGCGTTAACACGTCTTTCAATATCTCGCATGTCCTGCAATGTATGCCCCAAATTCAGAACCCCACGCTGACTAAACATGACATTATAATTGAGCTCTTGACTGAGTCCCTCCCATAATTTGAGCGAGAGCTCATACAACTGAGCAGCCTCATCCCACAGATAATTTGATCGTATAATTGTAGTATTGCGTCCGGTATTGCCGCCCCCGAGGTAGCCCTTCTCGACCACAGCAATGTTTCTCATACCATGATTTTTCGCAAGGTAGTAGGCAGTAGCAAGCCCATGACCACCGCCACCAACAACGACAATGTCATAACTACGTTTCGGCTGGGGACTTCGCCAAATTTTCTGCCAATTTTCGTTATAACTTAGAGAGTTAACGAATAAATTAAAGCCAGAATATTTCTTCACCATAAACACTTTTTTTGGACAATTATCATTTCCATAATCTTACCAGTTACCAACTCAAGGAGAAAAGACCAAAGTCTGGATTTTGTACCATAAACAATCATTCTTACTTGGAGAGTGCTGGATGGTTGGGAAAACGTCTTAAGAACCCATACGTCGCTCATTACTGGGAGGTCTTCCATAAACATCGCTGTAACACTTGCTGAAATGAGGTGCAGTAGTGAATCCACAACTTATCGCGACATCTATCAGCGGCAAAGATGTCTGGAGAAGAAGGAGACGTGCGCGAGAAAGACGTAATTCCATATAATACCTTGATGGAGCGCGGTGTAGGTATCTATTGAATAAGCGCTCTAATTGACGTCGAGATACCCCAACGCAATCAGCCACCTCGTCAAGGTTCAGCGGCTCCTCGATATTTGCCTCCATTAGCGAAACTGCCTCCACTAGCTTCGGCTGACGACCGCCGATCAGGTACTGCAGTGGCGCACGCTGCGAATCATTCTCCGATCGAATACGATCACAGGTGAATTGCTCGGAGATCTGCTGGATTAATTCTGAGCCATGGATACTGCCAACAAGATTTAGCATCAAATCAATTGAACTTATTCCTCCAGAACAAGTGTATCTATCTCTATCGATAACAAAGAGACTATTACTAATATCCAGTTTAGGAAAGTTTTCCCGCATGCTCGCTATATTCTCCCAATGGATGGTGCTCCTGTAACCGTCT
>PCCK01000050.1 GCA_002731695.1 Porticoccaceae bacterium | reverse complement strand
ATTGGCAGTGTCACTGAACAAGTAATATGGCGCCGAAAATGGAGCATTATTTACCCTTACGAAATACTCCGTGACTTCGTTCGAATGAGCCTGTTGAGGGAGAATAGTGTTTAATGAAGCAATTATAATGAAGATTTTGAAAAGCCAATGGGGACTTTTTTTCGAGCACTCAGTTGTCATTAGATTTCCCAAAACTTTATTGTCGAAATTTTAATGTGTACGCTTCTAACTTTCACGCAGGATCTTCTTTTTGGATGAGTACCGCAATTTCCTGCATCAAGCTTTGTTTGCAGGTTCTAATCCAAGGTATCTTAGGCGGTTTTGGCAACCTACAAATATAAAAGTCAGTCCGCAGTATTTTCTGTCGAGCAGCTTTCCATGGCAGCATAATTTTTTCAATGTTTATTTCATCTTTTGGCATAAAACCGAATAGTTATGATCGAAAGAAAGTTTTTCTAAGTAATCACAAATAACTATCTTGTGCGGCAATTTGAAAAGCGCTTTTTTATCAGATGCAATGAACTTATCTTTTCTACTATGGTCTTTTGTTTATTGTGGAAAAGCGCGTTTTTTTAAAACTAGGGGTGCCGGTGCCGGTGGAACCCCCAAAATATGACAAAAAGGTTTAAAAGTGAGCTTTGGTTTAAATTTGTTTGCTGACGAAGTCTCGTCTAATGAGCATTAGATGACGTCACGGGAAACGCGTTCCTCTGGGAGAGCGGTGCGCCCCCGTGATTCGGCGTCACTTATCATGGTCAGGACTGATGGAATAGAGGCAAGATTATTAATGGGAAAGCGTTCTCTGAAGCATAAATTTATGCCGAATAAATTTGTGTTTCCCGGGGGTGTTGTGGATCGCACTGATAGTCGTGTAAGAACGAATAATGAGCTTCAGCCAGAGGTGTTACAAAGGTTGAGAAGGGGCTGTTCAGAATCAAGAGCAAGAGCTCTAGCGGTTGCCGCGGTCAGGGAAACATTTGAAGAAACTGGGCTCGTTATTGGAGATCGAGAATCCACTGTTATACCGTCGTCATCACCGTTATGGTGCAGATTCCGCCAATTAGGCGGTAGCCCTCGCCTCGATCAGCTACAGTATATTGCTCGTGCAATTACTCCGCCATACCGGAATCGACGGTATGACGCCCGCTTTTTCTTGGTGTTCTTGCGGCCAGCCGATATTCAAGTTGATTTTGTACAAAGGCAAACAGACGAGCTTTCGCATATAAGATGGGTCACCCTGACTGAGTCACGAGCTTTAAACTTGCCGCATATTACTCGAATTATTCTTGATGAAGTTGAGAGCCGCATTTTCAATATGACTGGGTACGGAACCGAAGGCCCGTTTATCTATTTTAGGCATGGGAAGCTAATCAAAGATCAGCATTGATTTCTAGGGGGAGTTAGCGCCAATAATCGTTAATCCAAATAGCAGGTTTAAAATTTCTGTACCACTTTCCGCTATGCCCACTTAGCGCCTCATGTGGGTCCGGACGTCCGTGAAATACGATCACTCTGGTATCAGCCGGAATTGTAGTTTCTCGGGATAAAAAGAGTGAAAACGGCTTTATACAATGTCTTTTGAAGCTACGGCACCAGGTCTCAGGCCAATAAGACAATGCCCCTTTTGCAATAAGTGCGGCTGAGAGATATTCCTGTTCATTTCTGTGATTCTTTCTTATCGATTTATGTCTTTCCAAGAAATTGGTAATAATGTCGGGATGTGATCCGATCTCAAACCGATACACTGATGAGTTGCCTGTTCCATCGGTCTTTATCCAATCATTAATGATTACAACGTCACCGGGATAATCAAATAAGTCATCGAGTGGACCAGTAATAATTAGATCTAGGTCTAGGCAAAGTACCGTCCCGGATAGGCCATAGAGATACTCTGAGAAAACACCTAACTTATTCCATCCACGTTCTGGGCCCAATAGGTCAGGCCCGACTGATGGAAGAGGGAAGTGGATAATCTCCTCAAATAGGTTCTCTGAATTTTCCGTTAAACAGATAAATTTAAAAGGGCGCGAGAGATTTCGTTGCACCATAGAATACAGCCGATTGACATATTCTGCGGGATACTTGTTGCCCCACTTCATACAAAGAATATTCACTTTCTGTTCTATCAAATTTTCCTCCTCGACACATTTCTCATGATGATTACATATTTCCCCAATATCATAGACTTTATTTGTGACTATCCTCATTTTATGAAAGATTCTTTTTGTGGAAGTTGGAGGACGAGAGTGAAATATCTCAATGAAAATTCAAAATTTCTCAATCCACGGGCGGATATCTAGTTCAAAAGTCCAAGTAGTTCTTGATTGTTTATAAAGCGCAACATAATTATCGGCTAGGTCTTCGGGTTTAATGATCCCCTGATCTGTCTTGAGCGTCTCATAATTTGGGTGATTTTCACGAATCCAATGTGTGTCTACAGCACCGTCAATAATCACATGAGCAACGTGAATATTCTGCGGTCCGAGTTCCCGTGCCATACTTTGGGCCAGAGCTCGGAGTCCGTGTTTTGCACTTGAAAAGGCGGCAAAGCCGGCAGACCCACGAATACTGGCCGTTGCGCCAGAAAATAGGATGGTGCCCCGCTGACGTTTCGTCATGTACCTAGCGGCCTCGCGGCCAGTTAAAAAACCTGCAAAACATGCCATCTCCCAAATCTTATAAAATTTTCGGGTGTCAGTTTCCAAGAGCTTCATCGGGACATTTGCACCCACATTAAATACCACAACCTCGATTACTCCGATTTCTTTCTCTATTTGAGAAAACAGCTCTGTAACTGCGTCTTCCTTGCGAGCATCGCAACTAAAACCATGAGCAATTAACTTTTCGGAGTTCAATTCTTCCAGGAGTGGCTTTAGTTCTCCGCCATTGCGGCGAGCGCCACATACGATGAGACCCTCATCAGCGAATTTCCTCATGATGGCCGTCCCGATACCATCTCCAGCTCCAACTATGAGAGCGACTTTACTTTTTTTTTTCATCTTTATGCCTAAAGCCTTAAATAGATCAATACAATTGTCACAATGCTACAACCGCTAGCTCAGGATTATCAACCGGCAAAGGAGATAATTTGTTATGATGCGCGTAACAAAAAAAAATCACTCCACGATCTGCTTAGTAGGGGGTGTGTAGCAAGCTTTTGACAAAATTTATTCGGAGAAGACGACGCAATGAAAATTACGGATGCGGTTTTGCTTGAAATTAAGGATAGTGTTGCATTAATTACCATTGAAAATCCACCAGTAAATGCACTGAGTCACAATGTACGTTTTGGTGTTAAAAAAGCTATCGAGCTTGTAATGGCTGACGAGTCGGTGTCATCAATCGTCATCTATTGCAGCGGTCGGACATTTTGTGCCGGTGCTGACATAAAGGAGTTTGGCGCTCCAATGCAAGAACCCGTCCACTCGCAATTACACGATCTGATGGACAGTGTAAATAAACCCATAATAGCGGGGATACACGGGACCGCTCTCGGTGGCGGCCTTGAACTGGCACTCTCCTGCCATTATCGGGTAGCAATTTCGACAGCAAAATTAGGTCTTCCGGAAGTGCAACTTGGTATTTTGCCGGGTGCGGGGGGGACCCAACGATTGCCGCGGCTCGTCGGGCCGAAGAAAGCGCTCGATATGGTTGTCTCTGGAATGCCGATTGGCGCGAAAGAGGCTCTTGATTATGGTTTGATCGATAAATTGGTGGATTCAGATTTGCTCGCGGCAGTAATGTTGTTTGCTCGGGAAAAAGGAGTATCCAATAATGATCATATCCGAGTTCGGGATAGAGATGAAAAGCTAAGATTGGTGGAGCAGAGCATCTTCAGCGATGCCCGAAAAGTTATCTCCCGTCGCGCCCGCGGATTTACCGCCCCAGAATACAACATCCGCTGTATCGAAGCTGCTGTTCACAAGCCTTTTGATGAAGGAATATCGATTGAGAGCGATCTGGTAATGGAGCTCATGAAAGGTGATCAAGCCAGGGCCCAACAGTATTTTTTCTTTGCTGAGCGTCAAGCTTCAAAAATAGAGGGATTGAGCAAGGGGACTAAGCATCGGCCGATTTTCAAGGTCGGAGTAATTGGGGGAGGGCTTATGGGCGGTGGTATATCAATGAATATGGCAAATGTAAACATTCCTGTAACCATGATAGAGACTAGTGAAAAAGCTCTTGAACAGGGTCTCAAAACGATCCGCAACAATTATGAGAGCACCGCAAGTAAAGGACGAATTTCATTTGATATAGCGAAGCAGCGCTACGAGCTAATAAAAGGATCTCTGGATTTGGGTGATCTAAATGATTGCGATCTAATTATAGAAGCAGTTTTCGAGGAGATGAGTGTAAAAAAAGACATATTCTCTCGCCTAGATTCAATCTTAAAGCAAGATGCAATTCTAGCATCGAATACATCGGCACTGAACTTGAATGAAATTGCGAGTGCGACGACACGGCCACAGTCGGTGATTGGCCTTCATTTTTTTTCGCCCGCAAATGTTATGAAATTACTGGAAGTTGTGCGTGGTGAGAAAACGTCAGATGATGTGATTGCGACATGTATGAGCTTTGCAAAACGCATTAATAAGGTTCCTGTGTTGGTTGGCGTATGTCCTGGGTTTGTGGGAAATCGTATCCTCCACTATCGTCAGATTCAGGCTAATCAACTTGCGTTAGAGGGAGTCCCAATTGAACAGATAGACCGCGTATTGTATGAATTTGGTTTTCCAATGGGGCCTTTCCAAATGGGCGATCTTGCGGGCTTGGATTTGGGGTGGAAAGCTGATAGCTCAAATTCAAGTGATATTAGGGATCGTTTGTGCGAGTTGGGTCGTTTTGGGCAAAAATCGGGAAATGGATTCTATGACTATGAAGGGCGAATGCCGATCCACTCGGATATAGTTTCCGAGGTAATCAAAGATTGCGGACGCTTACAGGGGATTGAACGTAGGGATTCTAGTGATAATGAGATTTTAGATCGGTGCCTATTACCTATGATAAATGAGGGTGCGAAAATTTTGGAGGAGGGAATAGCCAGTCGCGCCAGTGATATTGATGTGGTGTATGTATATGGATACGGTTGGCCGCGTTACAGGGGAGGGCCGATGCATTACGCTAACTGTCTTGGACTTAAAAAGGTGATAGCAAAGCTCCAGCACTACAGGGAAAACACGGGAGACGACTTCTGGACGCCCTGTCAGTTTTTAGTTGACCTAGCGGATAGTCAGAGTCTTTTTACTTAGCTCAATGTTGATCCGGGGACTACGTTATAAGGACGAGGCTGAAGAGGTTGCCTTCCCACTGGATCCTCAAGCGTTCTCGATAGAGATAACTAACCGGCGGTTGTACTTGGGGCAAGAGGCCGTCGGTTATTCCGAATTAACAATTACGACATCTACATTAAGAGCAGAAATGACCCTTTCGACGGTATTGCCGCGTAGGTTTTTAACTTGTCCTGACTGTCCAAGAGTGCCCACCACGACAACATCTGCACTGAGCTCTTGAGCAACCTTGGCGATGGCCTCGTCCGTATAACCCTGAACCACATGAATTTGGCTGGATTTCAGCTTAGTCTCACGCGCAAGAATTCCTCTGTCGGGATAGGACATAGAATCCATGTAGGCGTTGATGACGTGAAAGTGGGCATCATAGGAGTTTGCTAGTTTGCGTCCCTTCGTTAGGATGGATTTGTTTAGGTCTTTTTGTCGAGGTCGTCGCGCCTGAAAATTTACCGCTGCCAAAACAACTCTGCGTTTTCGGCTACCGTCTGCTCTGACTAAAACCACTGGGCAAAACGCACGTTTTAAAAGCTTCCACTCAAACTCCGTGAAGTAAAGACGCCTGTTGGCTTTAGGCTTATTCGCTGGCACAAGGATACGGGAAGCATTGAATGCCCTTGCGGATTGTAACACCGCTTTTTCCCAGTGCTCGGCCCATGAAATTTCGATCTGATACTCTAATCCTGCTTTGTTGAGCGGTTCATGAATCTTTTCCTCAAACCACGAAGTGTCCCTTGTGATGTTTGTGTTGCTAATACTGGTATCAGCGTTTCCAGCGTCGACAGCTACAAAAATGCACATTTTTGGTTGAATATCCATAAGCTTCGCCGTTGTAATGGCGCGCTCTAGAGCTACGTGATCGTTTGTCGTTGGGTCAACAACGGCAAAGAAATTTTCTGCGGTCATGAAAGTTCATTGTGTTAGAAAAGTTTTCAAACTATACCATATATGATATACAAATCCACGAAATAATGCAAATAAGTGATGACTATTTTTCGTGTATCGTTTTTAAAATTGTCGAAAAAATGATGGAACTTCATCCAAGATATATACATAAGAATTCACGCTAGAGAGAATCTGCTGTTAAGACGTATAATAGCCACGCTGACTTATTGGCAGTTGAATTATAAGGAGACAAATCTTGAGTATCCGAACCCGTATCGCTCCCTCCCCAACTGGGGATCCGCATGTTGGGACTGCTTACGTTGCTCTATTCAACTTGGCATTCGCCCGAAGCCAAGGCGGAAAATTTCTATTACGGATTGAAGATACTGATCGTCAGCGGTCTACCCAAGCATCTGAAGACAAAATTCTACAAGCCTTTAAGTGGTTAGGGCTTAATTGGGACGAGGGTCCTGATATCGGAGGAAAATTCGGACCTTATCGACAAAGTGAGCGTTCCGATATATATCGGAAATACGCATATCGGCTTGTTGAAGAAGGTAATGCCTTTCGATGTTTTTGTTCTGCAGAACGTCTTGAAGAGCTTAGGAAATCTCAAATGAAAAATCGACAACCTGTCGGTTATGATGGACATTGTCGTAACCTAGAGTCCTGTGAAATTGAAAGGAGGATCTCTGCAAAAGATCCGTTTGTAATACGTATGAAGGTGCCTCAGCATGGACAGTGCGCATTCGATGACATTTTGAGGGGTACTATTTCAATTGATTGGAGTCAGATTGACTCTCAGGTTTTACTAAAATCTGATGCCATGCCTACATACCATCTCGCAAATGTGGTGGATGATCATCTGATGGGAATTACCCATGTCATCAGAGGTGAGGAGTGGATTAATTCGACTCCAAAACACATCTTGCTGTACGAATATCTTGGATGGGATCAGCCTGAATTCTGCCATTTACCACTTCTTCGGAATACAGATAAAACCAAGTTGTCAAAGCGCAAAAATCCCACAAGCATTTTGTATTATGAGCGGATGGGATTTCTTCCCGAAAGTCTTCTAAACTATCTAGGTCGAATGGGTTGGTCTATGCCGGATGAAAGAGAAAAGTTTAGTCTGAAGGAAATGTTTGAAGCATTTGATATATCGAGAATTTCATTGGGTGGACCTGTGTTCGATATTGAGAAACTTTCTTGGTTAAACGGAGTCTGGATTAGGGAAGAATTTTCAGATGAACAGCTGGCCAATCGCCTCTATAAGTGGGCATTTAATCAAGAAAAATTGTTAGGGTTCTTGCCACATGCTCGCGATCGTATTGAAATTTTATCAGATTTAGCTCCTCTTGGTTCCTATTTGATCTCTGGAATGCTACAAATCGATCGGTCGGATCTAATGACATCTCATTTGGATGAAGAGCAGATCATACAGGTTTTACAATATTCGATTTGGAAGTTGGAGGGTTTGAAAGATTGGAATCGCGAAGAAATTCTCAGTGCTTGTAATTTTGTGTCTACCATGATGGACCTGAAATTAAAGATTTTTTTAGGTCCCGTCTTCATGGCCCTATCGGGCAGCGTTGTCTCAATATCAGTAATGGATTCCATGTGCCTTCTTGGGCGAGAGATGTCACTGGCGCGACTGCGTCATGCGCTCGAACTGATGGGTGGTGTGGGAAAGAAGAAACAAAAAAAATTGGAAAAAACTTTTAATGATGCTGTTTCTTCTGCGTTTATCTAAAAGATGATGAATATCTATCAAGAGACTATGGCTTGACTTGCTTCCCTCCGGTACCTAACATTGGAATAAGTGGGGCCTTAGCTCAGCTGGGAGAGCGCAACACTGGCAGTGTTGAGGTCACCGGTTCGATCCCGGTAGGCTCCACCAGT
>PCCK01000049.1 GCA_002731695.1 Porticoccaceae bacterium | reverse complement strand
TTTAAGTCTGTTGTGTCTACCAATTCCACCACCCGGGCGCATAATGTACATTTCTCTTACCTACGCTTAATAAATTTACTATATCACGCAATTATTCTAGCACCGATCGAGTTCTAGGTGTTGCGATGGATGATCAAACTATTCCAGAAAATCTCTTCTTTGGCTGAAAAAATTTATTCGAAAAAATGATTCTTTTCTCCCTCAACCGCTGGCGCTCCTCTAAAAGATCAAAATCCCGTGTCCCTTCCATTAGTTTACACGTATGATAATGGGTCCGGAATTAAACGAATATCTATAGTGATTTCAACTGAAATGTTTAAACACCCACTGAAAAATCTACATTTACTGCCCCAGCGTCCAAAAACTTAAAAAAATAATTAAATAAAAAAATTCAGGACACTGCAAAGCACTAATTGTAAATGCAGTTAGAGCTGTTTTTGATCTCTACTTTTTTTAGATGAGTCATCAAAGCTCACTAAAAACCGAAAACCAATGCACCATCCACAAAATTGAGCTTTTTTCAATGAGTCTTTTTAGTTAATATTCTGAGCAAATGTCAAAAGTTGGTAAAAATTTTAGGCTCAGAGCGCACAGTATGGAGTTTATAGTCGTTGTTTTAATTGTTTCTTATGCACTATATGTTTATGCAGACAGAGTTTATCTGCGTCAACGTTGGCAACTCACAAATGATCAAAGCTTTGACTGGAAGAGCATCGCAGTATCAGCAGGGTGGATTGTAAACGAGTTGCAGCGAACAGAATTTCCTGATATCGCCGTCATCTCCCTCATTAAAACAATCAACTGCGATGCAATGGGCCCAACTCAAGTCACCATGACAATCAACGGTCGAAAAATTAAGATTCTTTTTCGAAACTGGAACGGACGCATGATCGAGCAGCAGATCAATGACATAACATTCACCTCAATCACTGAATGGGAAAAAAATACGATTAAGAAATATTAATAACCGAATTATTGCATAAACACTGAACGAACGCAGTGTAGCAATAAAACGAATAATCGGCTCGAAAACTAACTTGCGTTAAAGAAGTTTAAGTATGCTGCATAACTAATCTTGCACCGCTCCGATCGGTAAACCTGCTGGCGGGCTTATCGACGTTATCGCACTGTAAAACAAAGCACACTATGAAAAGCTGTGCGTAAGCAATACTTCTTGGTACAAAAAATCACCCTGATATTAAAGTATACTAATGCAAAGATATAACTAACATAAAAGCTAATATAGAAGAACGAATTGCCTACTTCGCCTGTGGGGCATTTATTTTTTCGGAAAATTCATAAGAGTACTTGAACCTATTAGTCCGCTCCTTAAAAAATTAGTCCCTTAATGTAATTGATACCAATCGAGGTTTTCATGAAAAAGATTCTCGCGCTTTTGTTAACTTCATTTTATATGTGCGCCAGTGGAGCAGAAACCATACTTTTTGTTGGGAATAGTTATTTATATTACAACGATAGTGTTCACAATCATGTTGAAGATCTGTTGCGGGAGCATTATAAAGATGAATCAATACACACAGAACTCATTGCTATTGGAGGATCACGACTAAATTATCACAGCATTGATCAAATACTTAATTACGAGATTTTTGGTCTGGATAAGCCTGTCAACAGAGTTATTTTTCAAGGTGGTAGCTCAGAGGTAAAAACGCCTAGAACTCGTAAGATACTTGCAATGACATCCAGACAGTATAGTCAGAAGGCGCAAAGCCTTGGCATCGAGACATATCTGTACATGACGCATCCCTATCAAAAATCTGATCCTAGATACGAGCATAATCTTATCGAAAAAATTAAGTTAGCGTATTACCAAGCAGGCGAGCAAAGCAATTCAACTGTAATTCCAGTTGGCATAGCGTTCGATATTGCTTATAAAACCAAGCCGAGCATCACCTTACACCTTCCAGATGGTACACACCCTAATATGTTGGGGACGTACTTAGCATCTTCGACAGTTTTTGCATCACTAACGGGCACATCCCCTCAGGGACTAGCATATGATTATATGGGGAGGGTAAATCAGAATGAAAAAGCTTTTCTCCAAAAAGTAGCGTGGCTCGCATATTTACAAAATGAAAAAAATCTAAGCGAAGATTAGTACAGTTGTAAGTTGAAATTTAGACATTTATTTTTTTGGTTTTGTATCTTGTAAAAAAGCTGTTTACTGATATTAAAGAGGCCAACGTGGTAAAAATCTTTCTCTACGACACTCCCGAACTTGCAAGATTTTTTATCAGGTATAAACCGAAAAATCGTTTTTCCCTGATAAACATGGAGTTTTTTAGGACAGACAGTTGGTGAGTAAAAAACATGCAAATTACTTAAGATAGAAAGTTATTTTTAAGATATTTAGATATACATGCAGGCTTATTTTAAGTCTTTCAGATACTATGAAAAAGCCACACTAAAGTATCATAAACGTAAGCAACCGTTGTTTGAGAGACCGACAAAACTGTGGTGAAAATTAAATCAATGTATGCGACACACCATTTGAAATCATCTACATTTTGGAGGCGCGGGTCGGAATCGAACCGGCGTTAACGGAGTTGCAGTCCGCTGCATAACCACTCTGCCACCGCGCCATGAATGTGCTGTTCGAACGCTTTCACCACCACAAACATTAGCCGGATAGTGTATTCGATATCACCATAGGAAGTAACTGCTAATCGACTCTATTTTCAGTTGCATTCCATGCCTGGAGCATATAAACGCTCATTGAATACAACGCTAATGCCGCCGAGATATATAAGATTAACAAACCAGAATTCATCAACAACAAATGCTCTTCACTTGAGAGCATCAAAACTACAATCGATATCATCTGCATCCATGTCTTTATTTTTCCAATAATCGAGACCTTAACGGTTCTAGATAACCCAATTGAGGACATCCACTCTCGAAGTGCAGAGATTATAATTTCTCGTCCAATAATTATCATGGCCGGAACTGCAATCCATACAGAAGAATGCTCCTCAACTAACATCACAAGCGCAACAACCACAATTAATTTATCTGCAACAGGGTCTAAGAAAGCGCCAAACGGAGTCACGCAATTAAGCCGACGCGCGAGGTATCCATCTAACCAATCAGATAATGCGGCAATCGCAAATAATAACGCAGCGAGCCACTTACTAAAGTCCGCCTGCATATAAAATGCAGTAACGAATAGAGGTATTAATAATATCCTCAAAACTGTAATGATGTTGGGAATATTCCACTTAAACATTTATTGGATCGTCACCTTAGGCTAAAAACAGGATCACCTGAGTGTAACCCATCCATGAGCAAACCGTCATTCATTATACAGGGCAGAGTGGATGGCTTCCGCAACCGTTCTGTTAATATTTGGTACTCTCATCAAATCTGTTATGCTTGCTTTTGTTACCTCTTTACTGCCGCCAAAGTGCTTTAAAAGTTCTCGACGACGAGTTGGACCCACCCCAGGTATTCCCTCGAGATGTGAACTTCGCCGCTTTCTATCACGACGTTGCTTGTGGCCCGTAACAGCAAAACGATGTGCTTCATCTCTTATCTGATCAATCAGACTGAGCGCACCGGCTTGAGGACTTGAAATAGTCCTGTGCGGATCTCCACAAATAATCAGCGTCTCTAAACAAGATTTTCGCGTGACCCCTTTAGCAACGCCGACAATAACTACGCCAACGATAGCTAGCTCGATAAGAACTTGATTAACTACTCCAATTTGACCTTTTCCTCCATCAATTAAAAGAAGATCTGGAAGCTTACCTTCGCCATTTGAAAGACGTTTATAACGTCTAGTTACCGCTTGTCGCATCGCAGCGTAATCATCACCAGGGTTCACATCGAGGATGTTAAACCTTCGGTAGTCGCTTTTAAGCGCACCTGTGTTATCAAAAACAACGCAGGATGCCACTGCAGCCTCCCCGCTGCTGTGACTAATATCAAAGCACTCGATGCGTTGAGGAATTGAATCTAAACCCAAAGTATCTCGTAAAGAAGCGAAGCGCTTTTCTAGCGTCGCCTTCGATGACTGATCAGCAGCGAGATTTTGTTCCGCCGTCCGCTCAGCTAACTTCAACCACTTAGCCCGCACTCCCCTTACAGCCTCTCGTATTTTAACTACCCGGCCGATTCTCTCATAGATCGCATTCTCCAGAGCAACTTTGCTCGTAATTGATACATTGATAAAAATTTCTTTGGGCACGTCGGGTTTGCCTGAACCACCCAGATACATTTGGGGCAAATACTCTTCCAACATCTCTGAGACCTCATCTGCCAACGGGACCTTTGGATAGTAACTCCGACTACCTGTAATGCGGCCCTGTCTAACAAATAATATGTGCACGCACGCATCCCCAGAGCGCATTACTGCAGCTATAACATCGATATTGCTATTACCTTTTTCAATAACTTGGTCCGTCTGAATCTGACGCATTGCAGAAATCTGATCTCGTTTTTTTGCTGCAGATTCATAATCCAACTTTTCTGATGCAGCCTCCATTTGGCATTCAAGTTCCCTTAGCACTTTATCCGCTTTTCCGTCCAAATAAAGCTGGGTAAATTCCACATCTATCGCATAGTCCTCTTTAGTAACAAAACCTACGCAAGGTGCGGTACAACGCATAATTTGAAATTGTAAACACGGGCGAGACCTATTTTTAAAAAAAACATCATCACATTGCCTCACACGAAACGTTTTCTGCAAAAAACTCATGCTATCCCGAACTGCTTGTGAGCTTGGAAAAGGACCAAAGTAACGGCCTCGATATTTTTTTTTACCGCGATGAAATGACAACCGTGGCCATGTATCCTTGTCAGACAAAAATATATAAGGATAACTTTTGTCATCTCGCAAAATAATATTAAAAGGCGGGCGATTTTCTTTGATTAGATTATGTTCTAAAAGTAGAGCTTCGGTTTCAGTCTCTGTAACAGTCACATCTATTGAGGCAATACGCTTCACCAAGGCTTGCGTTTTTGAGCTTAACCCGCTCCCATGAAAATAATTGCTTAAACGATTCTTTAGATTTTTTGCCTTACCTATGTAAAGAATATCGGATTGCGCATCGAACATTTGGTAAACGCCGGGACGTTCAGTTTGGGTTTTTAGAAAATTTTTTGCTTCAAATGCCATAAACTAAGTGTAACCTGTTTTTTTTCCTTAACAGAAAATACAAGTCTACATTAATGTGTCTAATTACTTAAGTCATGTTAAAAACAAGTTTTTTGCCTAGTAAAATTGGACGATCAGGTTTCCACATACCCGAAGATCCTTCACTTAAGATACTGATGCAGTTGTTATGCTAATGGGTATGATCCAACTACAGAAAAATGTTTAGAGAACTATTGTTAATTATTAACTGTACATCACCTCCATGATGGATCGAAATGTTTGTGTTCATATAAGTTAATAATAGACAAATTACACAAGCTTGGTAATCATGCAAAAAGTAAGTTTAATTTCAGAAGACTATAAGTCAGCATAATTTAATTAGTTAGTTGACCTTAAAGAATCATATAAAATGACGCTAAATTAGGTGCGGTATTAGTCAATTATTGGTCAGCAGTATACACTGCAGCGTTGATTCAATATCAAATGGACTACAGCTTGATTGACCGAGAAATTTCATCGAACAATCAAGATAAAATGTGCTGAATCGTTTCAGCAGCGTATCAGATTTCATTTAGACAATTTTACGGTTGGCGGCATTATTAAAAATGACCACGTTTTGACTTTCTCTTTCGCAAAGCGTAAAAATTACTGAGAAATGAAAAACTTGCTCGATATCAAAATAGCATCTTAGCAACATTAAGGAAAGTAAGGGAACCGAATCAAGGAGAAGCTGATACTTGGAAATTGATAGAAAATTTTGTATTGCTCCGATGATGAACTGGACGGATAGGTTTTGTCGGTATTTTTTTCGTCTAATAAGTCAAAATGCTCTTCTTTACACTGAGATGATGAGTACTGGCGCAATACTATACGGTGATGCCACTCGGCATTTAAAAATGCATATTGATGAGCATCCGGTGGCCCTTCAATTAGGAGGATCAGTTCCAAGTGACCTTGCCCGTGCTTGTAAAATCGCTAGCTCATATAATTATGCAGAGATCAATTTCAACTGCGGTTGTCCAAGCTCTCGAGTCCAAAACGGTCAATTTGGAGCAGCATTGATGAAAGACGCGTCACGAACTGCCGACTGCTTATCAGCAATGCTTGACGCAGTCGAATTGCCCATCACAATAAAACATAGACTTGGAGTAGACGACCTCGACTCATACGACTTCCTACGAGATTTTATTGGATCAATATCAGAAACTGGATGCAAAGTTTTTATCTTGCACGCAAGAAAAGCGTGGCTAACGGGTATAAGTCCAAAAGAAAATAGGGAACTACCGCCTCTTGACTATGAACGGGTTTATCAAGTAAAGAATGATTTTCCCCACCTGTCGATAATTATTAATGGTGGAATAGCTAATATAGAGGAAGCATCTGCACACTTAAGAAAAACTGATGGAGTAATGATGGGTAGGGCGGCATATCATAATCCCTATGTTTTAGCTGGAGTGGATCAATTAGTTTTTGGATCCGATAGAACAATCAAAACTCGTGAGCAGATTGCAGATGAATTTACACAATTTGTTGAAGAGGAACTCGCAAATGGCGTACCATTACATGCAATGACTCGCCACATTTTGGGTCTATTCCACGGCATGAGAAACGGAAAACGGTTCAGACGTTATCTGACTGAAAATGCCTGTAATGCGAACGCCCAAATAGGTGTACTTCACGAGGCTATATCTAGAGTAAGAACGGCTATTTACTAATGAAAAGTCAACTCGAGCAATTAAAGGAAATGACCACGGTAGTTGCGGACACTGGAGACTTTGAAACAATCCGCAAATTCCAACCTCAGGACGCCACCACAAATCCCTCACTTCTTTTAAAAGCAGCAAAAATGCCAATATATCGTCAACTCGTTGATGAGACCCTAGACATAGTTCGCAACAAAAATCTTTCATCTTTTGAGCAGATCAAGGTCTGCATGGATACTCTGGCGGTACGCTTCGGGCAGAAAATCTTGGATATTATTCCCGGGCGTGTTTCGACGGAAATCGATGCACGTTTGTCATTCGATATGCGTGGTTCAGTTGCTAAGGCACATGAGCTCATAAATCAATATGAGCAAGTCGGAGTGGGAGCAGACCGAGTGTTAATCAAGATGGCATCTACTTGGGAAGGCATCCGCGCTGCTGAAAAGTTAGAGCGTGACGGAATAAATTGTAATCTAACGTTGCTTTTTAGCTTTTCACAGGCTGCTGCAGCTGCGGATGCTGGTGCGTTTCTCATTTCCCCATTCGTCGGACGGATTCTTGATTGGTACAAGTTATCTACAGGCAACACTTATGTCGTTCCGTCGGAGGATCCTGGCGTCCAATCTGTAACTCAGATCTATAATTATTTCAAACAAAAAAAATATCACACTGTTGTAATGGGAGCGAGTTTTAGAAATATTGATCAGATTACTGAATTAGCCGGATGCGATAGCCTCACTATTAGTCCGACTCTCCTCGATGAACTTGGCAACACTTTTTCTCAACTTGAAAAAAAATTAGATGCCAACAACACTGCTGAAGTACGTTGTTTCACATTAGGTGGTGAAGCAGATTTCCGATACAGACTTAATGAGGATGCAATGGCAACAGAAAAATTAGCTGAAGGAATACGTTGTTTTGTAGACGATCAAATAAAACTAGAAACTTGGCTCAGGTCTTTGTAAATTGTGCTGTCTTCCATAAAAAGTTTTTTTGAAGAGCGTATCGTAGAATCAAAAAACGATAGATCGGATAACGAACAACTAGCAGTCGCTGCGTTGCTCGTAGAAGTAATGATTATAGATGGCGATATAGCAGATACCGAGTTAAATACAATTATTAAAAGTCTAAGAGAGCTTTTAGATATTGAAGCAAATGATCTTCAAGAACTCATAGAACTGTCAAAAAAAGAAGTAAATACCGCCACCTCGCTTTACCAATTCACGCGGCAAATCAACGAAAGTTATAATATTGACAAGAAACTCGAGCTGATGACAACTTTATGGAGAGTTGCTTATGCCGATGGAAAATTGGACAAGTATGAAGAAAACATCATAAGACGGATTGCAGATCTGATCCACATCCGACACTCTGAGTACATAAAGTGCAAAGTGCTCGCAAAGCAAGCTGAATAAATACATCGCTAAGAAGAAGACTCCAGAGCATTTATCAGATCATAGAACTGAGCGTTGTTCTCAGGGCATAGCTCGATGAGCGTCTTGTGTGCTTCCAAAACTTGTCGACGAATTTCTGCATCCTCTGAAGTGATTGGCTCAAGAGCAATTGTGGCGACACTTTTGCCAATATCTTGATCAAAGATATCAAAAATTTCGTCAAAACCCATTACCTCTAACATTCGCAAAATGCTGGGGTTGTGGCAAAATATTTTCGCATCAACGCCATACTCTCTCCGACAATGAAAACCTAACTTCGCGAGAATTCCTAGTGTAGTGCTATCGAGACATTCCGCCTCCATCATGTCGATAACTACTTGATTCACCATCCGACTTCCAAAAATCATATCCATGTGCCTATTCAACGTTCCACAAAGCGTCACGCGGACATCTCCTGTAAGTTTTAACAAATAATTACCCGCGTCATCATAAACCAAGATTTTACCAGAACTCATATCACATGTTCCTTTTCAAAAAGAGGACAGATACATCGTCCTGAGGACAATCATTGTCTCCCAAAAAAAATCTTTTCCTCAAATCGTCTAAACTTTTCGGGCAATCCTCCAAACGGCTCAATATTATATTCTCTTTCTCAAGAATGTGACGCTCTGATAAAAGATCAAATACTCCATCAGAAAAAAGGACTAGTGTGCACCCTTTTTTGAATTCTACCTCGTGAACCTCCCAACTCGCCGATTCGAAGAGCCCGACAGGTTTTCCGGTACCTGTCAAAAAAGAAGGATTTCCGTTCTTTATAAGTATGGGCCTCGGTAACTGAGCCGCCGTAACATAACGTAAAGAATGATTGAGCATATCGACCGATCCCGCCATCAAGGTCATATGTTTCTCTAGGTTCATGCCTATAATTTGTTTGTTCAAATGTTCAATCAACCCTTCAGGCGCCCTCGCAAGAGCCCCGCAATCCTTCTCCAATTCATGCTTTCGGATGACCCGCCCAATCATAAACCGCAACAAAATAGTCACAAAAGCTGAAGACGCTCCATGACCGGAAACATCCGCAAAATAGAAAAGCAAATATCGATCAAACACTACACTATAACCCACAAAATCACCGCTTAAGTAAAGTGACGGTAATATGAAATGCGCAATTTGATATTCGCCAAAATTAATAGGACGCTCCGGCATCAAACTCTTTTGAACTTCTAATCCAGCGATTTGGTCTTGTTTAAGGACCCTAAGGCTCTCTTCTAATTCATGATTAGTTTTTTCTAACTGCGCTTGTTGGTTAAAGCCTTGGGCTCGCAGATGGGCTACCTCGTCAATTCTGAGAACCATGTGGCGGAGAAAAGAGTCATCAAAATTGGGTAAAATAACATCTGCTGCACCCAAACGAAAAAGCTCTATGGTGTTTTCAACGTCATGGCCGTCTTCAAGAGCCACTACTATCAAATAATTAGAGCAAAGTTCTTTAAACAGACTAATTTCGGTTTTAGTGTTGATAGACACACATCGTGAATCAAGGATTACTAATCGATTATTAGATTCGAGTGAAAAATTAACAAGTTCACTTAAGATAGCTCGCTGAGTAGGAATCCCAATTGACATGAAGCGAGTTTGGAAGCCAGCTAACCTCTCAAAATCTTGGATCGCCAATATCACACCAATTTCTGATTTATTTATTTCATTCACTTGATAGTATAAAACCTTTTTTTTCGACGTAAGCCTTGCTCTAAAAGACTGTCAGTAATCATCATCGAAATCAAAATCGTCTTCAATGACTCCGTCCGAAATCGCATATTGTCGTTTTTGTTGGTAAACATCTCTGATAAATATATACCGATCCCCTGCCACTATTTCCTCAACTCCTAATAATTCTCCCCGAATCGATAATAAAGAAAGTGCTCTGATAGAGTTTCGGACATCTATTTCTGAGTAAAAATTGAGTGGATTTGTAAAACTAGCGAACACCGTCCCAGAGATATCGCGTAAACTTGATGGACCACGTAGAGGCAACACAAGATAAGGGCCTTGGGCAACCCCCCAAACTGCTAGGGTTTGCCCAAAATCCTCGGAGGATACTGATTCAAGATCAAAAACAGTATGCGCAACATCAAACAAACCGCCTACACCAATCGACGTATTTAAAAGAAATCGTGCTGACGCGCGAAACATATCCTGTGCTTTACCTTGTAACCCGCAATTGGCAGCGGTAGTCACTTCATTTAAATTTCCTACCATATGGCCAACTGCCTGCTCAAAAGGTTCTGGCATCAATCGCACATAGAGTTGGGCCAGTGGTTTGAGAAACAACAGATCAACTGTCTCATTAAACTTGAACATCGTTCTATTGAAAGATTCGAATTTATCATTCTCAACCTCAGCTACAACTCTCAGAGGTGTGATCATAAAAATTGTAAGAACCAGAATACGTAGACTTCTCAAGTGATTTAAATACCCCTTATCGAAAAAACTTTAGCTCCAATGGTAACGCTGTTCTGTTAAATCGCCAACACCAACGATCCTAATGACATCGGACGCTTGTTAGTATGGGTTTTTTAACACAAATAGTTGCTATTTTTTAGAAGCGACGTATTAATTACTTTGAAGCCCTTGTTCGATAATCTTCCATTCTCGCTCGAGTCGCTTGGCAGAAACCTTGACTCGTGTGCCAAGTTGTTGTGCAAAAAGCGATACGCGATATTCCTCAATTAACCATAAAAAATCATGCGTCTTTTTTCGGATACCAAAGCTCAATTCTCCACTTTGTAAAGCACGAGCACAGGGATCTATTAATTTATATAAATACTCGCTATGTATTTGGTCACGCATTGATTGTCGTGGCCATTTTTCTAATCTTAATATCAAAGCGAGAATATAACGTCGATATTGCCTGAGGTTGTTGCTTGAATTGGCTTGCAAATTAATCGGGTCGAATAACCACCGAAGTTGGTATTTAATATTTTTTTCTAAAAAATCACTTGGTCCGGAAAGATTTGACAACTTATTTCGAATTTCCCTTAATTCCGGCAAAAGCAATTCAATCACCTCAAAATTGGCTTCGGCAATTTGGACTACATCCCCGAGTCCTGAGTTATAACAATCATTAAAATCAATTCGAGTTCGAACGACTTTGTCTAATGAAAAAATTGCTTCATTGAATGCTCCTTTGATTAGTGCATCAGCGAGACGTCCACTTTTTCCCAATCCGGCGGAAAAAAATTTTAAATCATTGTTATCATTCATTTTTTTTGAAAGGTACTTTACTATTTTTCGGCCTTTTAACATTGCAAGTCTCAGCTGCCCCTCCCGAAGGCAATTATCTGCATCAATGGCATTATCCATTAATTCGATCGAAACGGAATCCACATGATCTTTGAGGGTTGGCCATAATACAACATTCATTTTTCCGACTTTTTTTGAGATCTTTTCTGGGATAAACTCAAAATTCCACCTAACAAATCTATCGCTGACCGAAAAATCGTCGCCTATGTTTTCACTTTGAGATCGCAATTCTGTTATATATCTCTTTTTCAAGCGTGTTAAACAACGGCTGCTGGCTATCACTCGATTATCAACATCCTCTAAAATAAAATTTACTTTATACCAAGGTTCGATTTCATCTAAACTCCAGTCCGCTATGGTCACTCCTAGAGAAAAATTTTTGTTTAACTGATCGCTTAAGACACTGATTAGCGGATGATTTTGTGCAGCAACCTCATCTAGTAAAAAATCGACTGTATCTGGAACAGGCACCAACTTTCTCCGAAGCGTTTTTGGCAAACTTTTAAGCAAACGAATACATTTGTTCCTCAACATGCCAGGAACTAGCCACTCGAAATAATATTTTGGTACCTGATGCAGGAGTGCAATGGGGATAACCACGCTCACACCATCCTCAGGATGTCCCGGTTGATAACGATAACGCAATTGGTACTCATTCTCTTCATACAAAAGTCGATCGGGAAATTGAGACAGCTCACTCGGAGAGACCTCTCTGAGCATCAACTGCTCTGGTTTTATCCACAGAAATTGAGAGTCCTCCTGTTCTTTTTTTATCCTCCATTTCTCAAAATCTGGACGATTATTAACGCATTCAGGAATTCTCTGACTATAGAAAATCTGCATAGCTGACTCATCAGCGACTATATCTCGTCTTCGAGTTTTGTCCTCCAATTTTTCTAATTGTCTTAAAAGGTTATCATTGATTTTTTTGAACTCTCCCGATCCTTGGTAACCATTTTCTATCAATGCTTGCTGTATAAACACGCTGTGAGCTTCGGCCGGATCTATTTTCCCGAAGCGAATTTTTTCTCCTTTAATTATCGTTAATCCAAATAGTATTTGACGCCGCAATGCCATAACATGACCAGATCTAGGGTTGTAAAACGGTTCGCTATAACTGCTTTTTATCAAATGTCTGGCCATGGGCGGAAGCCAATTGGGCTCAATTTTGGCAACATTGACGGCGAAGATACGACTGGTTTCTATGAATGACGCGGCCATTAACCATTTGGGTGGAGCCTTTGCTAATCCAGAACTTCGGAAGATTACAAATTTTCTATCCCGAGGCCCGATAAATTCGTTTTTTTCGCCACGAAGCCCAATATGACTTAATAGTCCGATAAGAATTGCGCGATGGACGCTAATGTAGTCTGCCGGCATCCGATTAAACTTCATGCTAATGGATCTACACGCAACGCGAATCTGTCGAATGAGATCGTTCCATTCTTTTACCCGAACGATTGATAAAAATTGATTCCGACAGTATTTCGAAAATTGATTTTTGGTAAGTAATTTTTTTTGAACCTCGAGAGAATTCCATAGATTTAAAATAGTGACGAAGTCGGAAGTTTTATCTTGCCATTGTGCATGTTTGGCGTCCGCGGCCTGTTGACGCTCAAGTGGGCGTTCTCTCGCATCTTGGATACTCAAAGCGCTCACAATAATCGTAAGTTCTTTGAGAGAGCCATTTGTAGCAGCCTCTACAAGCATGCGCCCTAGGCGTGGATCCACGGGAAGCAAAACTAGTTTTCTGCCCATGGGAGTAAGTCTCTTTCGTTGAGTAATAGCTTGCAGTTCCTCCAGTAGTTTGTAACCGTCATTAATCATGCGAGTATTAGGATGGGATATAAAAGGGAAGTGTTTTACATCTCCTAATCCGAGATGTAACATTCGGAGTATTACAGCAGCCAAATTTGTCCTTAAAATCTCTGGATCTGTAAATGCTGGCCGTTGCAAAAGATCTTGCTCTGAGTAAAGTCGATAACAAATACCAGCACTAACGCGGCCACATCGTCCTGCACGCTGATCTGCACTAGCACGAGAGACCGCCTCAACCTGGAGTCTTTGCACTTTGGCACGATAACTATATCTAGAAATTCTGGCTTTCCCAGTATCGATAACGAATCGTATACTGGGCACAGTAACAGACGTTTCAGCGACATTTGTAGCCAGTACAATACGACGAGATCTATGAGGCAGGAAAATTTTATCCTGTTCACTGGGAGTCAATCTCGCATAAAGAGGAACAACTTCGAAATTAAGTGGAAAGGCCATACGAAGAACTCGGCTAGTTTCTCGTATATCCCTCTCACCACAAAGAAAAACTAAAATATCTCCATCTAACCCAAGGCTGCATATCTCTTTGACACAATCAACTATACGTTGATTAATTTCAATATTTTCCTCTAAATATGGCCTATAAAATATATCTACAGGATAATTTCTACCCGAAACTCTAACCACTGGGGCATTCCAAAAATACTCGGAAAATTTTTCTTCATCAATAGTCGCAGAGCTAATAATTAACTTTAGATCTTCTCTCTTAAACAATAATAATTTAAGATATCCTAATAGAAAATCAATATTTAAACTTCTCTCATGAGCCTCATCAATTATAATAGTATCGTATAAGCTCAAATTTTTATCAGCTTGCAGCTCGGATAGCAAGATTCCGTCGGTAACTACCTTTATAAAGATATCATCAGATGTCTTATCTGAAAACCTTACTTTATAGCCAACATATTCACCTAAGTTACTACTAAATTCCTTTGCGAGGCGGATGGCAATAGTCCGAGCAGCCAAGCGCCTCGGCTGTGTCTGCACAATAAATCCTCGGACACCTTGGCCAGCCTTTAAACACATCTTAGGAATTTGCGTAGTTTTACCAGAACCTGTCTCGCCTGCTATCACAACCACACGATTGGTCCTGATCAGATCACAAATCGTGTCCGCACTATCTGAAATTGGTAATGCCTGATAATCAATCTTTGGAACTCTAGCCTCGCGCTCCGAAAAACGGCACTTTGCAGCCAAATACGCATCAGACCAAATTCGCCAATCCTCTGAGAAATCCAGTTTTTTTTTAAACTGGTCGTTGATTACTCCAAGATTTTCAATAAGATAAAGTTTGTCCGAAAAACTGACGTTTTTACAGATACTTTTCAACAGTGCCATATATTGTTGAGGTGTTGCTGGATATTTGAAAAATTTCTTGGTGGACATAAACTCAAATGCCAAGATCAAGCCACAAGCACTTTCCACTCAAAGATCGGAGATTCTCCAACTTTTTATCATGTAAAATCTTTTCATCTTTTGTTACAGCAATAATGCACAACTCAGGGCGATCGCTCGAAATTCGACTCAGCGTAATTTTAGCATCTGATGCACCTCGATCGTTCCCAAAAGTTGGATTAATGTTCATATCAACTTGCCCACCCGACATCAACAAATAGACATCTGCGAGAATTTCAGCATCCAAAAGTGCCCCATGAAGCTCCCGCTGCGAATTATCGACACTGTATCGCTTGCACAAAGCATCAAGATTATTTCGCTGCCCTGGATGGAGCCTTCGAGCCATTGCCAAAGTATCAAAAATACGACAGCGCGTCTCGATGGGTGCAAGATTCTCTCGTAATTTTGCAATCTCGTGATTGAGAAACCCGACGTCAAAAGGAGCGTTGTGAATGACTAATTCCGATGCGTCAATAAAGTCAAAGAGTTCTTTTGCGATCAACTGAAATGTCGGTTTATCGGCCAAAAATTCACTACTAATTCCGTGAACAGCCATTGCACCCTCGTCTATTTCCCGCTCTGGATTAATATACCGGTGGAAATTTTTTCCTGTGAATTTTCTATTCACCAACTCAACTGCTCCAATCTCTATGATTCTGTGATTCTGTGAAATTTCCAGACCGGTAGTTTCGGTGTCTAAAACAATTTGTCTCATTGAGCTTTATTGACCCTCCTTGGGTGAAAATCGAATCTCATCAGCTAAGTTATCAATGCCAAGGTTGGCGAGGTAATCGGCGCGCTCATTCTCAACATGGCCACTGTGCCCCTTAACCCATTTCCAAGTTATTTCATGACCTTGCATTACAATGTCTAGTTTTTTCCACAAATCAATATTTTTCACAGGTTTTTTTGAATTTCTTCGCCAGTCACAGCGTTTCCAATTCGGGAGCCACTGTTGGACGCCCTGTAAGACATAATTAGAGTCTGAGACAATGGTGACCCTGCAATTCCTCTTTAGTGCTTTAAGCCCCTCAATTACCGCGGTCAATTCCATACGATTATTGGTAGTGTCTAGTAGTCCCCCATAAAAAGTTTTTTCCTCACTTTTGTAACGCATCAAGACACCCCAGCCACCCCGACCAGGATTACCACGACACGCGCCGTCGGTAAAAATTTCGACATTTGAAAGATCGCTATCCATCACTATCAATACTGGTCATAACCAAGCCATGTGAAATAGAGTTCACATTCTGACTCGCTTTCCCATATTGCTTGGGCGAGCTCGTCCAAGATTTGCGTTTCCATCCAATTCCTCGCATTTCTCGCTTGATTGCATGAATTATGTATACATTCCCGAACGGTATATTCAACGACTCACACCAGCGTTCAAAAGAAGACTGTTTTTCAGAATAGGCTAAGCCAAATGGGTGATGAGCTACGTGAGTCACCTCCAAAACTTGAAAACTCAACAATGACAGCCAGTCTATTAGGCGGTTTTTGCGAAGATTGTGAAATCTGTACTGCGCACGCTCTGACAAAAGCTGCATTGGAAACTTAATGCTACCATGAAAACCAAAGGGATTAAAAACGCATATTACCAAATGGCCTCCGGGCATTACTACTCTGCAAACCTCAGCCAAAACCGATTTTGGTGAGGGAGAAAACTCGAGACCATGCTGTAAAAGAACTACATCCACAACGCCCGTGGGCATGGGTAATTGACTATAATCACAGACAACCGCTTGCTGCTCTTCAACATTCGAGGCATAAAAACTAAAACGATGTAACTGACCGAAACAATCTAAACTTTCTCGATCACCAATTGCTCCTAAGCTCAGTAAGCGATAACCCGGAAGTTGCGAAAACTTAGACTCAAAAACACGCTTTTCGCATCTCATTATGTATCTCCAAAAATCAGACGACGACCAGTTTCTTAGCCTCTCAGCCGAGATGGATAAATTGTTAACTTTGAATCGACGGAAAACAGACTCCACGGTTTCTTTGTACCTGCGAAATAACATATTAAGTGACTAGAAAGTATGTACCTCGTATTATGTTTGGTACTGACCACAAAAACCAGATAAAAAGGTATATCCATGAAAGGGATTGGATTAGACATCGAAGTAATCAAATCACTGTCAGATAACTATATTTGGATACTCATAAACTATGATAAATCAGCAGCATTTGTGGTTGATCCAGGAGAGGCCTCGGCCGTTCTTAGCTGGCTTAAAAAAAGAAAAATCAAGTTGCTAGGAATACTAATTACCCACCACCATCCAGACCATACTATGGGCGTGAAAGGTCTTCTAAATTGTTATGATGTTCCGGTGTATGGGCCTCATAACTCTCCTGCCAACTGCATCACTGAGAAATTGCAAGAGAACGACGATTTAATATTCCATGGAAAAAAGTTTAGGGTAATTGAAGTGCCGGGGCACACGCATGACCATATAGCTTATTTTTCATCACAAATCTTTGGCGCCAACCATATATTATTCGCTGGAGACACATTGTTTGGTGGCGGATGCGGCAGGCTATTCGAGGGCACAGCGCAACAAATGTATGGCTCTCTAGAAAAAATCAAAGAATTACCTCAAAATACTCTTATCTATAGTGGACATGAATATACGCTCGCTAATTTAAATTTCGCAATCTCGATAGAACCGAATAATGATACTCTAAAGCAACGTTATCTGAATGACCTTCAAAAACGGAATGTGAACCAACCAACGTTGCCAAGTCTGCTCTCATTGGAGCTTGCAACCAACCCTTTTTTGCGAGTAAAAAACGACTCAGTGATCAGTGCAGTCCGCGAAAAATTCAATATTAATGATGACAGCGAGTATGTAATTTTTGAGGCCCTTCGAAAGTGGAAGGACATTTTTTAATCTGGTAAAAATTTTTTTCAAAAGAGCCTGTTAACCTCTTAATGGATATATAAATAACATTGGTCAAACTGCAACCTAGAGTCATTTTTCGCCTACTGTTCATCATGTTGATGGGAACTTCCATTAATTTATCAGGTTGCTCCTCGTTAACTACTTTAGAGAGTAAGCAGACAATATCTGAAAGCGAAACCCTTCTTGCAAACGTCCAGATGAAGACTCTGAGGTCTTCGCCTATCGTCAATCAAAAAGCTGACACTCTGTCAAATATCAGTAGTGCTGTCTTGACAAAAAACAATTGTAATAGAGACCTCTGGCAACGAGTACGTAATGGATACAAACTCATGCCAAAAAGCTTGCCCAGTAAGGTGCATACTTATAGGAAAGAATATCTACAAAGAGGGGACTATCTACAGACTGTATTTTCTCGTTCAGAGCCATTTCTTTTTTTTATAGTCGAGCAGCTTGAAAAGTCTAATATGCCTCTTGAACTAGCATTACTGCCAATCGTCG
>PCCK01000048.1 GCA_002731695.1 Porticoccaceae bacterium | reverse complement strand
GAAATCCTCAATTTGGACTTTAAAAAATTGGCAAAAGTAGCTCAATGTGGAGAAGACTTGATTCCCGCCGTGGCCCAGGATTACAACACCGGTGAAGTCCTGATTCTTGGTTATGTAAATGAATTGGCCTTGAAAACTACCCGCCAGCAAAAAATGGCTACTTTTTGGAGCACCAGCCGAAATGAACTATGGATTAAGGGGAAAACCTCCGGGGATTACCTGAAAATAAAAGAGATTTGTGTGAACTGTGAACAAAATTCAATTCTCTACCGAGTTCTCCCACAGGGAAAAGGGTCTTGTCATACCAAAGACGAAAATGGTTCCGCCCGGTCAGGGTGTTATTATCGAAAGCTGGACGAAAACGGAAGCCTTGGATTCACGGAATGATCGATGTTGGAGAGGCAAGAGGAGTTTTATCCTCGATTTCCTCTTTTTCCTCCTTTTTAACCCTCTCGATTCCATAACCCAGTACGCTTTCAATTGGATCGTCATTTTCCATGAGTAAGGTAACCTTTATCCTCTTCCTGTCGGGTGAAAAAAACAAGTAACCCCGCCGGTTTTTGTTATTGGAAAAATTTTGAGAATAAAATTTTTTATATTCATTGTCCTCTCTGCGGTATCCAGTGACTTGAATCATCGGGGTATTCGTAAGTTTTGAAAAATCTTGAAAGTTTTTTTCGCCCGGACCAAGACTCATTCTATCTTGGTTAATGGTAAAATTTAGTTCTTCCCTTGCCTGAGAAATAAAATGGTAAGATCCAAATGGAATCCTTTGCTTGGAAAATGGAAGAGGATAAATTTTAAATCTTCCAGTTTGAGAATCCTTGATAAATAAAAGAATAAATTCCTGGATTTCATCCTGCTTTGCGGAGAAAGGAAATTCCGCAACCAAGGGTGTCTCATTCATCAACTCTTTTTCTTTCTCACTCATCAGGCTAATTTCTCGCGGAGAAAAGTATTTTTTCTCATAAAAGTTCAGATTTTTTTGTCCGTAATAAGCGAACTTTTTAGATAGTCCGTTTGATCCTACCTTCAATTCCAAATTGGTTGAATTGTTTTCCTCTTCATTTCCCCATGGCCAATAAATGAGTGTTTTATTTGAGTATTTTTGCCAGAAAAGAGCGGAAATAAGAGCCGTCGGCTTGGAAATGGACTCCTCTGCATACAGAAACAAATGGGGTAAAATAAATGAGGAAAAAAGAAGAAATAAAATATATAAGTTTTTCAAAACTCTAGGATCATTAACTGGCACCGTTCCAAGTGCCAATCCTTGAATTATACATCTTGCTCTTTCAACCAGCGAAATTTAATTATCTTAAATTTTCTACCAAACCGCTGATTGATCCCGAGACGGGAATAGGGAGCGGATGAATCTTCTTCGTCAGGATCAACTTCTAACGGAAGATCAGAGGCGAGACCGTCGGCATACCAGTCCTTACCGATTGGAGAACCAGGCAGATCAGGATAGGCGTCCGAAAGGTACCCCCCATCGGTATCCCAACTATTCTGATTGAGGTCCAGCCAGTGTTCGGCACTGGGGCCCGAATCCCAATAACCGTTAAAGTTTCTATCCTCAAAAGGCTCGTGCGGGCGGTGATGAGGAGCGTCAATGTCAGGTTTCACATAATCAGGAATTCTTTGAACAGTTAATTCAATCCATGCCTTCGAAGAATTCGTCTGGTTGTTTTCCGAATGCTCGCCCATCACACGCACCATAAATGTATCCGACCTCGCAGTTATTACTGGAGCAAGCGGGCTCAAAACATCAGATTGCATCAACCAACCCGGTTTATTAGCGGCGGTGGCCACATTTTCAACAGCCAACATGTTTTCAGGGGCCTCACCAACACTAAATGCATCCTCATATATTTCTAATCCATACTCGATCCTGATATTACTTTTGGTAGGTATGTTTAATGGTTCTGATCCGAAAGGTGGATTTGTAGTTACACTGTCATATATACCACGTCCCCATTTTTGTTCTTCCAGAACCAAAGTTTCAGGCATATCAGAATTATAATTATAATATTTGTAATTTTTAAAAGCGGGGTGCAGGTAAGCAATTCCATCATCTTCTATGTCCTTCGATACTGCATGAATTCCAAATTTACTTGATATGTAACCCATGGTATCGGGCTCTCTAAATGGATAATTAAAGTAATTTGAGTCCCATGTTTGTGCATCATATCTTTCTTCCGGTATCACAACCAAGAAAGGCTCAGGAGAAGAGATCAGTCCCTCCGCGTCATTCAAGCCGGCCTCAGCAATAGCCGCTTGCACAGCCCCCCTGAGGCCGAGAACCGAACTTCTGCTCTCCGGGGATTTTTCTTCCCATTTCGAAAAGTGCTGGACCAACCGATTTGCTTTTGTTCTCTGCAGCCTCCGGTTAGTAAAATCAGAAAGGGACAAAAATGGGCCCCTTAGTTTCACTTGTTTCACCATCTCTTTTGCAAGTTCTGAAATATCCTGATCAGACAAGGTTCTTAAAACATTCCACGAATTTTCGTCCTCTTTCAAACTTCCCAAAACCTTCCATGAGTTATCCTTGGAATAATCCGTAAAGCGGGGAAATGGAGTTTCGTCAGAACTTACCGATATATCAGGATGTGCAATTGATTGTCCACGCAAGGAAGATAGTTGGCTAAACCATGCATCCACTGATGTGGAGTTTATGTTGAAAGCACCATTGATTAATAAGTCTGCCGCTTTAGTTTGGTATAAAAAAACATCGTCCTCCGCGGAATTAATTTTTTTACTCAGGTTACTGTAAGAAGTTTTTTGCCATTCATTCTCACGATAATAAGGGTATAAGCGAGGGTTGCGGTAGGGCAGGTAGGAGTACCCAGGGCCGAATAAACTTTCTTCCTTCTCTTTGCAGTCCTGGGCATTGGAAGATTGAGAAGTTGCAACTCCAGTGAGAAAATACCCGTCGACTAATGCTCGATTGATGTAAAAACTATGATCGGTTGTCGTATTTTGATGTTCATTCTGGGCAGTTGTTTCTCTTACTGCACCATATTTGTCATTTCTGTTTTTCCAACTGAAAACATTGCCGGGAAAGCCAGCTAATGTGAGAGCTTTTGCATCAGCAATATTATCTTGAATATTCATTCCCAGTTCACTGCTTGGTGCGAAACGCAAAGCACGCACACGTGCCCATGTCTTGTGCCTACTGACTTGGGTGCTGGCATAGGAATTTCCCATCGAGTAACTCGGTCCGTGAACATAATTGTTTAAATTCGCATGTCGGAACTGGAAAATTGAAAGTAGTGGATCTTTGGGAAGGTCAAACAAGACTGCTTCATCGTCTCCGTCCATTTTTCCATGCTCCTCGTTAGAGTCATGAAAAAATCCGACTGTGGAAGTTGTGGTAAGTGCACGTGGCATGATCCAGTCTTTATTGAAGTCAACCTCACTTGGAGCAGGGAGGTTCCCGGTTTCTTTCATTTCATCAAGAAATGGCGAGTAACTAAGATTCGGTTTTATTGGAGTCGTATAAAAGTGGTGGTACCGAGTGGGAGAAAAATCAATTCCGTTAATGGTCAAATTATCTTGGGCAAATTCATTTCCGAAAATGTTGGTTTCTGCATTGAAGTTTGAATTATCCGTGAAAACGAATTCTTCCGATTGCCAGTTGTCACCAAATCCGTCCTGATAGCTATGGATCAACGCACGCAGATTATATTGTTCCTTGACCACGCCATCGGCAAGACCCGGCAATTTAAATCGAATGCGAAAACCATTTCCCGGCATATATTTGGCCTTTAATTCAGGATTAAAATCATCAAGTGAAGCGGTATTAAAACCATACAAAGAGGGAATTTGATTTGCCTGCAGAAAATCATTGTTCTGTCCACCAAACCAAATTGAAAATCCCTTGTTTAATTTGAATGCTACTTTTCTATTTTGAAAAGAGACTCCAGTTGGATCTTCATAATACATTATAATCCCTTTGGGCCTTGAAAAACTATTCGGAGTTCTTTCGCCTGCGTAAGGACCAAAGGATTCCATCGCTTGAGGATGAATTCCTTGAATACCGCTAAGCCAAAATCTTAAGCTTACGGGATCAGTTGGAGATATATTTTTCGGAAAATCTGGGCCTGATGAATTGTAAACCAAGGCGTTTAAATTTTCTTCATCTCCCTGTACTAAATCAACGGGAACAAACTCGGTCGCAGATCCCGCATCCGGTGGATTCGTGTAATCAATGAATCCGTTTTCTTCGACCACATAGTGTAATTTTTCACCAGGTTTTAAAGAAATATCTTTGATATGTAGAAGCAAATGGCGGTTTCGTTGAGGTTGTGGATAGCCATCCTCATCAGCAACATCGCTACTCACGAAGAATTGTCTCCTTTCCCAATTCCAGGACGATTTCATAAGACCGCTGTAGTGTTCTAAATCATCGAATCCATTCTCAAGAACACGGTTATGATCAAGAGGTTGACTGGGCGTTGTAAGTGTATGTGTAGCATTAAAACTAGGCTCTCCAGGGTCCATACGTCCATTGCCATTAAGATCTTCGAAATGAATCAGAGAAGAAAGATCGGGTGCATTTGCTGTTGTAGGCTGTTCTCCATCTGCAGGAACTTCATATTTATACATCCACCATTTTCTCCACAGGTCATATTCTTTCGGATTCATTATCTTCATTGTGACTCTGAACGGTAATTCAAGAAACAACTCGGAGATTTTAATCTCCTTGTTGTAGGGATTCCACAATGCAACTGAAGGGTATATTGCCAGTGCAATTTGGTCGTTATTCCATACTGGAATGTGAGAATATTTAATCTCAGTTAAAACAGGTTGTATAGGATGTGTTTTTGGTTCTGGACGAGTGCTAATCTCTTCAAACCAATTGAATCGGGCAAGAAGTATGCTAAAGTCATCCCCCCAAAAGGGATTGGGACTATTGGGAGGTGCATCTGTAGAACTGTTGAAAACCAGACTATTGTCACCAATCATACGCGGAAAATGATCCGCTTGAATGTCCTTATAATTACTATTATCCAGGTATAAATTATGATAACCACCCAGAACGCTCCACCTCGGTCCCGCCAGAATTGCATTGTAATCATTTATGGTGGATTCATCATCTGATACATACCATTCATTTTCCTTAACATCTTCTTTCATCGGAACGCTTTTCAAACAATGAATGCGGTCTCTGTAAATGTAGCCCTCGAAATCAATTGACCATTCGTCGTTCTCTGAATCCAAGTCCCATTTGTTGTCGTCAGAGACTGAATCCATTGCAAATGCAGAACTGAGGTCTCGTTTCAAACCACCCGTTCGGACATCGGAGAGAACACCAAATGAATCAGTGGTAACAGAGTGGAAATGTGCTGCTGCCTTATTAATCGCAAGAGAATCACCTTCACCTGCACCTTTTATCAATTCAGCGAGAAAATTTGGTGAAATTACCCGATGAAGGGGAGATTCGAATCCTTCCGGGAGTAATGAAACCGAGTCCAACAAATCCAAATTGAAGTCAAATCCGGCGTCCATTGAATTATCTGGCTTTTTTCCAATGTTCGGATTCATCGCAACCGTAATTTTGTCTCTTTCAAGAAGATCTTTCGAGGTTACTAATTTATCCAAGAAATCAAAATCCAAGTTTACTTTTGTTTTTACTCCTTCGTCACCCACCCAATAGGCGTATGCCCCAACCTTATTGATTGTTTCTGTGTTCACGGACTCACGAATCTCGCTAATTTCAGTTTTTCTTACCCTGATCGGTTCCGCTTTTAAATTTTCTTTCCAGGAATCTGGATTTTCCCCATCTTCTATGAAACCATCTTTTAAAACAGGTGCTTTAAGAATCCAAGTGGTATCTTCTTCCGATTCATTTAAGGCAAGGATAGGATGATCGTATTCACTCATTTTACTGGAATTTATTGCTTCCTCATAATCCTCCCACGCATTTTCAAACTTTCCATATATCCCACCTTTAAAAAAGTTTCTTCCATATCCCTCGGACGACTGCGTGGCATCCCAAATATTTCCATCGGGAATTCCAACATATTCATCGAAACTTTGCTTGCTGGATCCAAGAAAAAGATTTTTGGTGTGGCCTTCGTTCCCGCTTACCAACCATGCAACCTCGACCGCAGGGTGGGGGTCGAAGGAAGAATCTAGCATCACATTTGTGCCCCCATCCTCGGCTTTATCAACTGAGTTTCCAGTTTCACGATTTTCCGGCAGTGGTTTGGTTCCTTTTTTTGATCCCGCACTCATCGCTCTTGCCCGGTGTTTCCAAACACCAGTCCAATACCTTTGTCCGAACGGAATGGTTTCAATCCTCCCATTTTCGTCCAAATCAATATCATCGGTTTGGGTCGGAGAATTATTGTATGCATTCGAAACAAATTCTCTTCCCGATTCGACACGTTCGTCTAACAAATCTGCAGTGGCGGAGATTCTCATGTCCGGGCCTAAATGCTTTTGAATTTCTCCAATTGCTATCTTCATTCCCATGCGAGCATGTACTTGTGCTAGGATTCTGTCTTTTCGTGCTTCGGACAGGCTCAAGTCAGTACCGACTAAACTTACAAGGGAAACCACCAGCAAAAAAACCAAACTCAACAAAGAAAGTGCCAACACTAAGGCAAAGCCTTTTTTTCGGGATTTATCGACTGAACTGGCTACCGGCATACGATCATTGAAGGGGGGCTGTTTTAAGACTCTCCCAAAAGTAACCTAATTCTAATGTAAATGGCAAATGAAAGAATTATCTTGTGGGAATTGCTCGAATCTCAGCTTCGGATGGCCAATACTTTTCAATCTCGTCAATCGAAGGAACATTCCTTGGCCTAACCACGCGAAATCCAACAAATATTGCATCGGTGTGGTACCAAACGCTTTTGGGCAACTGGGGGTCTTGCTCTTTCCACCACTCCTCGGATATCATCCGTGCAGCACTCCTGTGAGTCTCCGGTCCATCGTCCCAGGAACCACCCTTCACGAGCCTTGGATACAAGGTAGTCGGCAATTCCAATGGATTAACTCGTGTTTTCGAGGGTACTTCGGACGGTGGAGGAACAAACTGGTCAAGTACCCACTCCCATACATTTCCGTGCATATCGTGAAGTCCAAACGGATTGGCTGGTTTTAGTCCAATCTTTTGGTACTGGTACCTACTATTGTCCAAGTGCCAGGAATGGTCAGACAATTCCTCCGGGTCATCTCCAAAACTATAAGAGGAGGTAGTACCCGCCTTGCAGGCAAATTCCCATTCTGCCTCGGTGGGCAAGCGATAAAACTTCCCAGTCCTTGCACTTAACCACATGCAATACATTTTCGCAGACAGTTGAGTCATACAAATCGCAGGATAGCCACTCTTACCCATCCCAAAACTCATGTCGGTGTAAGGAGCGGT
>PCCK01000047.1 GCA_002731695.1 Porticoccaceae bacterium | reverse complement strand
TTCCGCCTTCAACCATTTGCTGAACCTCTTTCTTTTTCTAACAGTATTCTTTAGAAAGTCATATTGCATCTTGTTATCAATATGACAATTGACGTTCATCTCATTAGCCAGCATGATAGTGTCTTGAAAATAACCAAGACCTCTGTTTACAATGAAAGGTACATACTCTTTCTCATCTTGTGGCTCTTTGATTAAGTTCTGTTTAGAATAATTAATCGAATTGAGAAAATCAAATGGACTCTTCTTACTCATCGTAATGGGTAATCCCTATGTGGATTAGCTCCCATTTCTCTTTCGCGGAACTCGTCAACTGTCATAGCTCTTTCTTTCTTAACTCGAGTGACTGTGGTCTTACTCTTCTGTCTTGAAAGAGTAATGATATTCGCGACCACATTGGCCAAGACTGCGAGATAGATACCTGAAGCAGTATCGAATAATGCTATGGCTACTGACGCCAGAGCAAGGATTGCTACATAGTAATGTTTTTTCATTATTTAAATTTAAGAGACCCCATAATCTCTGTCAAACATGCGACGATGTTTAATTCTTTATCTGCCACAAACGCCGCTTTGTGTTGATAGTCAGCCAATATTAATACCAATTGTGGTATAGCCATTGGCTCTAAAAAGTCATAGGCGCCATCATACAGTTTTCTGAACAATGTGCTCGAATCAATGTCGGGGTTTGATGCCACCCAACCACGCATAGATTTGAAGTTCTTCTCTTTCAAGAATCCTACAAGTCCATCGATTTGTTGACTTGACATACCGACCAATCCAGCTGCTGAAAGCTCGCCTCCAGTTGAATACCTCTGAGCTTCATTAATAACTCTGCGCCAGTCTGGTGCATGGAGCATAATGAATTCTGCTAGAAGTCGTTCATCGTATGTGACACCCTTTTCGTCTAATATGTTTTTTAGACGGCTATGAAACTTGGCGGCTAAGCCGGCCAAATGTTTCTTAGTTGTGTTAAACTCAATGACCGCACAACGCGATTGAAGTGGTTCAATAATCTTGTTTCTGAAGTTGCAAGTAAAGATGAACCGACAATTCTTACTGAACTCTTCAATAAAAGCGCGGAGTGCGGGTTGAGTCGATTGTGGATTTAAGTAGTCAGCCTCATCAAGTATTACTACTTTGTACTGACCATCTAAAGAGATTGAAGAAGCGAATTGACGTATCCTGTTACGGAGTACGTCGATTCCACTATCTTCTGAACTGTTGATTAGAATATAATCAAGATTGAGTTCATGGCAGAGAGCCTTCGCTACGGTAGTCTTGCCCAAGCCTGATGTGCCGGACAATAACATATTAGGTATTTCACCTGTACTAACGACCTGCTTGAATGTAGATTTCAATTCATCAGGTAGTATACAATCATCTATTTTCTTTGGTCTGTATTCTTCGCACCAAAGGAACTCACTGCCATTACTCATATATTAATCTTCTACTTCGTTGTTACTATGTATTACGCCCGGCGCGTCTTCAACTTCTTCGTCGACCGCGGGCGGCTCATCAGCTGGTGGCTGAGGAGAGTTAGCATTAACGAACGCGACCAAACGATCACGAACTGTTCCGACTGATGAAAGCTCTTCGCCTTTCACCGCGCCTCGACCAGATACAACATCAATAATCTTAACGACATTGACAATATCCTGTACGTTCAATCCCACATCTGCGGGTGTATTTGCAGCTTCTGCAGCTGCTTCTGGTGTTTCTTGTTCACTCATAACTATTTTTTCCTAGGTTGTTATTTATTATACTTGTTTTAATATACTTCGATTCGCTTTTCGAGTGAAGTATTTCTTGTTTTCTGAATAGGATTGGCTTGACATTATTTCTATCGCACCACCGGTTTTATGATAATAGACCATTCGACCTTTCTTTTTAGGAGTATCGAATTGGTGAGCACAGGTTGAGCAAATCTTAAAGCCCAGCTCTATGCGACCTTGTTCTATTGGATTACCACATCCACACATCTGGTATCTATTAACCGCCATATGTTGATGTACCTTCTAGTGCAATAAAGTAATTTGCGCTGTCACCTTCCCATTTTGAAATTAGTTTTGACGACAGATAAACTGTATAGTTACCCGGCATCAACTTCAAATTATTTATAAGAATGTCAAACGAAAAACGTAAACTTTCTGCATAGGTATCTCCGCTTGAGATTTCCTGTAATGTGAAATCATTCTTACTTGCGCCAGTTGAATCGACCACTTTAATAGAACCACTATTGGAATCTGTAAATGCGATACGTAATGTGTTATGACCAAGAGTAGAGCTTGCCTTATGGATTGCTTCAATATCTTCTTGTGTCAGATTCAATGTGTATTCTGCTGGCGGCATTGTAATATCTTTCTGTGGAGCCGTTAGAATATTCGGGTCAGCGAATACATATCGAACTTTACGTTTTCCATTTGAGATAGTACAAGAGTTCTCATTGATTGTGATGTCGCCATCGTCAACCAATCCTACAATAGATAGAAACTCATTCACGTCGTATATACTCAGTGCTTTGTCAATATCTACATCAGCTGAAGCAAGAATGTTCTTTGCCTCACTGATGGTCTTTAGTTTACCAGACCCGTCATAGACTAGGTTTGGATTTATTGATGCGAAATTTTTCAGCTTCGCTACTGTTTCTTTACTTAACTTCATAATTATATTTGTCCTCTTTAAATATGCCTTTATTATACACTCTTTTTGGCGAGTTGTAAACCATAAAATGATAAAAGATTGCCCCGCCTCAAAACTTTTTGAGACGAGGACTTGGGATTAGGGAAATTAGGGAACGTCAACCTCAGCAGTATTAACCTCTTCGGCTTCTTCGTCGGTCAATTCACCGGCATCAATCTTGGAGTAGAGGTCACTGAAGGCAGTGATGGTATCTTCGTCGAAACGATTGATGCACATCTCAATAGACTTGGCTCGATCGTCAAAGATTGAGAAAGTCTTAATGATGTGGCAGAGACGTCTGGTAGAAATTACCTCGTCAACTCCGTCGACCTCAAAAGTCTTTCGAATAATTGAAGCCCATGTAATAAGCTTGTCTAAAAAGTCAGTGTCGACTGAGTCGAACTTGTCCATGTGGTTACCAACGATTTTCTTTTCGATGGCTTTTGAAGGCCAAGGCTGATTGATCGCTGAAACGAAACGCTCAAGAAAAGCATCGTCAATGATTGTCGCGGCAGAGAACCTACCATCGTCAGAACCACGCCCTTTGGTATTCGCAGTGGCAATCACATTGAAACCTTCGGCAGGTGAAACTGTCTCACCAGTCTTTTTGATTAGAACTGGCTTGCCTTCAAGAACACCTTGGAGACACATAATCTTGTTTGTGCCACGGTCAATCTCGTCAATCAAAAGAAGAGCACCCTCTTCCATGGCCTTAATCACAGGGCCCTTGCAAAAAACTGTCTCACCATTGATAAGTCGGAAGCCACCAATCAAATCGTCCTCGTCAGTCTCAGGTGTAATCTGAACCCGTAGAAAAGGAACCTTTGCCTTTGCGGCTGATTGTTCGACCATCATGGTCTTACCGTTGCCAGATGGGCCGGAGATGTAAACCGGATAAAACATCCGTGATTTCATAATCGCCTCGATGTCTTTCGAGGAACCCCAACGGACGTATTCTTTTTCGACCTTTGGTATGTAAACCTCAGCAGACTTTATTGAAGTCACTGAAGAAGCTAAATTCATTTTGGCCTCAGGCGCGGCTGATACCGATTCGACAACAGGCAGTGACCAGAGTGGTGAACCCGGCTTATTCTGTTCCAACGTTTTACGAACCACGTAATGAACCGTACTGAACGGCATGCCTGATTCGGTTGCCAAATCTTTTACCCTGTAGGTAACGCCCGGCTTGATAATCTCGAAAAGCTTTGCAGCCTCGTCGTGATACTTTCTTAGTTTTGTCATATTTCCCATAATTAAGTTTTCCCTTTCTTTCTACTACTATTATACCATATTTGGCACATTTTGTACAGAAGTATTTTCGTTATTAAGTCCTTTGCTGTCAACGGCTTGTGTAGTATTGGCCAAAGTTGTAGCTGTCTTATCTAAGTGATACGGCTGCAACGACTTGTGACACATGTCTTCGAATGAACTGCATCGATATTGGTCAATTATACCATAGGTGCCCTTATTTTTGCTCCAGTAGAAGCGTATGCAGCGTTTCATAGCCATTTTTTTACCGCCGGGTCGTTTTTCCAATTCACGTATAGCACTTGGTGGAATAAAGAAATAGTCCACTCTTTCTAATATAGTATTCGCGACCACCACTCTCAGTGCACCTAGCTTAGTTTCAGTGCTGGTTATAACACCATTGTATTGATTTCTGTTTTTTGAAATTGTGCATGTCTTAGCATCTGATAAGTCGCATGAGTAATCATAGGGTAAGTTTTCATCGCCTACCCAAGTGAGATTACCTTCTTGCGCGATTAGCTTTTCTATAATGCGTTCTACATTTAAGTCTAGCGGATCTGCTTTATCGTAACCTGGGTATCTGCCCTTTATCACTTCGTTGTATAGTAATGTATTTTTAGAAACCATTAAGCAACCATTCCAATAAATTTGTTAACGAATACTCGGTCTGTCTTTCGGCCGACTTGATTCTTTGTGAAAGCTTTGGCCAACTGATTGTCGGTCATGCCGCCAGTCTCAATATCTCCGAAGTCATTTGCATCAGTCAAGTTTTGGCTTCTGTCATTCTTGACAATAAAGACTCGGTCAAATCCGCCTGCCGCATCTCGAGTAACAATCTTGTCTTTCTTCATAACTTTCCATTCGTCATTAGAAAGAGCATGGTACCCGGCTTGTCTTGTGCCAGCCTTGGAGTCAACCAAGAAGAAGTGAGTCATTGTCGCACCAGTCGTTTTCTTGAGGTGCTCATTCAAATCTTTTTCAATTGTATTTCTACTGGAGAGAACACATTGTTTGCCATTCAGTTTACCAATACCGGTTCCGCCATATCCAAATGATCTGCCATACACTCTAGGGTTGTGACCAGAGCCATCGGTCAAGTACATAATTGATGTTTTCTCAATCTTGTGCTTGGCAATAAATTCTTTTGTCTTTTTCATTATAGCAATAGTAGCCAATCCTAGAGGAGTACCTCCCATACTTTCGGCTCTACTTGGTTCTGATCTTGACTCAAACATTTCTGAGGCAACAAACATGTGGTAAAGAGCTTCTTTCCACTTTGACTTCTTCAAGTCGGATGTAAGTAACTCAGTCATGTGAAGGTCACTCATATCGAACTGGCCTTCTTGGTGATCAAATTCTGTATCTCGTGTATTAACATAAGTGGAAGTAAATCCGTAGACCTTGAAAGGAATACCAACTGCTTTGCAGAACATTGAAAGATTGATCGTTTGCTTGTAAATTGTTCCAATCACATTAGACATTGAACCAGACATATCAATTAGGAAAATCATTCCGTGAGACTTGGCATCGGCCAATGTAGTAATTGAGTTGAAAATATCTTCACTGTACTTGTAAGCGTGGAGAGCATTAACATCGATTTTGCCAGTCTTAGCAACTGTAGCTCGCGTATATTGATAAGCCGACTTTTTCATCTCGAACTCCATCTTGAGACTGTTTACAAACCGCTTGGATGTTGAGTTGAACTTTTTGTATAACTCAATAGCAGAAGTATTATTGTCTCGGTAATAACTGTAAAAGCCATTAACAAGAGCGTCTTGAAACTCGTTGCTTGCCAATCGTGATTTGCGAACATCTTCATAACTCACGATGGCGTCTTCAATCATTTCATTAGTGGGAGCAATGAAGTTGAAGTGTCTGACGTCATAGTTGTCTAAATCTTTGTCAAGTCTGTCATTTGAAAGATTGTCGTTTAAAGCATCTTGTGACTGAGAACCATATTGGCCAGCTCCTTTGATTGGTGTTTTGGTCTCTTCGGCCTCAGCTTCAGTACCATCGTCTTTCCAACCGTCATCTTGTCCACCGCCAGAAGAAGCTTCGTCAGATTCGTCATCTGAGTCGGTGTCGGAATTGCTGTCACCAGATGAATCACTGTCGGAATCGTCGGTGTCGTCATCTTCAGGCGATACCCAATCTCCGCCAGAACCAGAACCAGACTCTTCAGTTTCTGAATCGTCGGAGTAGTCATCGGCTTCACTTGGAACCCCCTCGCCATCGCCATCTGCATCAGGCTCGTCATCACTTTCGCCTGGCTCGTTATTGTCGAGATCGCCAAGTTTTTCTTTGAATAAATTAACTGCCTCAAGAACGTCGTCGTATGATTTGCAATTGAAAGCTGCATTGACCAATTCCATTTCGTCATCTGCAAAAGGAACTTCGACCAAATCGCGAAGCTTTGCTTTGATGTTGATTCTGTCGACAAGAGTCCTTTCTGCCATTGGAATCGAGTCCAATTTGAAAAAGTCATTCTCGTGTAAAAATGTGTAACCTGCTTTGAAAGATGAAATCAGGCCAGGATATTCTTTCTGAACCATTTTCTCAATTCTGATGTCTTCAATAATATTGCAGACTGAAAAAGGAATGCCCTTACATCTTGAAGCGAATAGCTCAGCTCCGTCAGAAGGAGTATTTAAAGCGTGGGAAATCTCGTGGCCGATAAACAAATCAAGTACGTCGTTGTTGATCGTCTCCCAAAGTGGTAATTCAAGAACTCGTGTCTTGAGATTAAATGAAGCGGTATCAAAGTTGCCCCGCTGAATAGTAATGTTTTCTCGAGCCAATAATTTAGCCACCATAGATTTGACCTCGGTGCTCATCAATTTCTCGATTTTCCTGTTTTGAATGTTTTTAGTATCGTAATCCATATTCCCTTTCTTTCTACTACTATTATACCATATTTAAGGCGCTGTGTAAATAATTATCTTCATCGTTAAGGCCTTTGCTGCCAACGACTTAGGGGTAGGCACACAAAAACATACTATCTTTTTGTAAGTGATACAGCCGCAAGGACTTATGACTTTTAGTGATTTTACCCCTGTTTATAGGGGTCGTTTTTGAATACTGTGGACGTTGGACCGGCGTCTTTATCAATCTTTTTGAGTACCGAGGCCCATTCTCCACCAGCTTTTCTAGCTCTTGAGCCTGATAGCTCGGCTACAAACCCCGGTGCACCTATGAGGTATTTCCAATCGGGGCCTTCGTTTTCAAGGACTTTTTCTTTATCAGTATATGAGCAAAAGACTTCTTTTACTTCACCGGTTTTTTGATTTTCTATTTCGTATGTTGGCATATTCTCACTTTATCATTATTAAGTATATATATTTATAACGAAAAGGCAGCCGAAGCTGCCCCTTTTTTTTTAGTCTACTTTTACGTATTTAACGTATGTAGCACCTCTGTAATTTAGAGTCACTTCCATTGTATACCTCCCAATGTTAGTGCGTTGCTTCCCACTCTATGTGGTACTTCCGAGCCGAAGCTTCAACGTGTTACAAATCTATTTATATTAAAATACCCAGCGATATCCGAAGAATACTTTATTTTTATATACGTCAGCATCTTTATTAAATAGATGCAACCCTTGGTAACCAACTTCTGCATAATGAAATTGATTGTATTTCCAGGCAAGAGTTACACTCGAAACAAATACTTCTTCTTCGCGCTCTAATCCTAAGCCCTGATAACGATTACCAATATCTTTATAATTAGTAATAAGGTGAGCACCCATTGCGCTTACTTCAAGTTTTGGTGTAATTGGATACTTAACGATAAGAGCAGTTTTAAGATTCTCTTTCATATTCCAATATGCTACAGATGAATCCATTACTTCGTACACAGTGTTTAACCCAATCACTGTACCTCTTTCGGTAAAATATGTTATGTTGGCGCCATACGTTGGTGTTGAATATTCAGTTAGGTTTCCTGCTTGGTCTTTTACTAATGCATCAATACCACCATAATTTATTTTAATGATAGTCGACGGATTCATTACATAAGAGAACTGTGCATAATACATATCAGTATCAATTGCACCACGGACTCCATTGTATTCTAAAAATGATTTCTTACCTACTAACTCTAATATGAAACGCTTACCAAGGATTTGTTCTGCTGTGAACGAATATGTATTTTTAGTAAAGTCACCATTAGTCAATTCCGTGCCACTTCCAACAGGCAAGTTGTCGGACCATCTTTTAACATAGTTTTCATACCCACCTTTAAGTTTTAAAAGATAACGAGGTTGCCATGCTAGCTCGTACGAACTCTTATTCATAAAGTACGTTACATCGATATCGTCATCAATATCACTTGGCTCTCTTTCTGAATGAGAGAATGTGTTTGCAGAATCGAGTATGAGTTTTGGTGTTATCTCGTATTTGCTTTTGATGCCAATGTTACCAAACACCAACGTTTTACTATCAACAGTCCTGTGTCTTATTTCTGGTTGCGCTTTTAGAGTTATTAAATCTCTAAAGAACTTGCCATCTATTCCTAGTGATTGACTGAAGTAAAAGGTTGATGTTTGGTCGGGCGTACCTGCTGCCCGCATGAAAACATTGTCATCAAAAAAGATTCGACTAAATGAAGTTAACTTAAACTTTTTCTCTGCATAGCCAGATAACACCAGCGAGAGGCAGAATAATATAGATAATAATATAAATCTCATGCATTTATTTCCGTTTTCTTAATAGTAATATTAGCGCTGCTCCGCCCATAAGTAATCCTACTGCAGCGGGTTCTGGTATTATAACCATATTTATACTTGCTCCTGTAGGACCAGATATATCAACTGTACCCGATATAGATTCTTCCAACTCATAAGAAGTAATAGCAGCCCAATACGTTGTTCCTGCTATTAGGTCTTGAGTTAATTCAAATTGATATGTGTTACCCCCATCGTAACCATCATCGTCTTCTGCTATTAGATTTTTCTTTACATCAGTTAAATCAAATGCATTTTCATAAAGATAGATAAACGTATCAGCTTCAGAAAAAAGTGTTTCGCCGGTATAGTCAAATGAATCATGTGATAAGATAGATGTATTAGTTGCAGTCCAACTACCTGATGTATCTACTGTAAAATACGCAAGGTTATAATAGAATACACCACTATCTTCGCCAGGTGGAGTCCAAGACAAAGAGGTTTCATCAAAATCAAATTCAAAAGTAGTAATTAAATCTGCATAAAGAGTTGATGCAACTAATAATAAACCTATAAGTAATTTACGCATGCCTTCTCCGAATTGCTACATATAAGAATGAACCAAACGCTAGCATTAACGTATAAGTTGATGGTTCAGGTACTGTAGTAAAATATAGTTCACTGGGTCCATTTATTTCAATGTCCATTGAACCAAGAGCATCAGCAGCAAAAGAAGTAAATACTACTAAATATTGTTTTTCTTCTAAATCAAATATACCATTAAATGCGCCTGCACCTATGCCGGTTCCTTGACCTTCTCCGCTACTTTGGCCTCCGCCCCAACCATAACCTATACCAGAGTTAAAAATCTCTGGTGCAGTAGTTATGACATTAGTTAAATCAAAATCGTCAGTATCATATAACAATACTTGTGTATCGGTCGTTGAACCATCTGATCCTTGTAATGAACTTGAGTAATTAGAAAAAGTAAAATTACTACCTGCGCTATCGGGTGTCATATATATCCACTCGTAATATGTGCGTTGAGTAGCTGGGCCACCAAAACCTTCAACATATTGGTCATCTTCTAAGACGACGTCTATGTCATAGTAAGAATAATTTTCGGTTTGACCAGTAAGTGGTCCTAGTATGCTTATTGATGCATACGTTGATAATGTTGATAATAAAAAGACTATTCCCAGTAACCCCTTTTTCATTTTATTTTTTTCCGATTAGTTTACCCATGAGTCCAAAGATTTGGCCAAAGATTCCTAATCCTTTACCGAGCCAAGAGTCTTTAGGTATGAGTAATGTTAACATTGATAAGATACCAATCGTTGCGATTGCTATCTCAATTAAATTTCCTTTGCATTGTTGAATTATATATTGTATCATAATTGTTCCTTAAATTGGTGTTGCGTCTGTATCTCCCATGTCATAACCTGGTGCGCTTGGGCCAAATATATCAGCGAAGTTTATATCACTTGCAGGGCCAGCGGGTGAAACTATAACTGTGCCGGGTGTACCTTCGATTGGGGTAAGTACCATTTCGATAACTTCTTCTTTAACCGTTTCTTCAATTACATCGTCTATTTGAACTACCTCTTCTACATTTACGGCTACTTCGATGTCATCGATTACTACATCAGCATTTACTAAAATATCGGCAATATCTATTTCCGCCACTTCTACTTCAACTTCAGGTGTTACTTCTATTTCTGTTTCTGCTACCATTGTATGAGGTTTAATATCGTCTATTTCGTCAATCGATATATCATCTACTTCTATTTCTACTTCATCATCAGTAGAAATGGGTGGGGCCTCCGATTCTGATTCGACTTCTGCAATCTCAATTGCAGGTTCCTCATCAGCAGATATTTCACTTTCTTCAACCACCTCCTCTTCGCTATTGTTAATACCAAATAATGCAAGAAGGCCACCACCACTAGATTTCTTTACGCCGCCATTCGAGTTTTCATTTGAATCGTCCGCTGTCGTTTCAGCCACTTCTTCAGTCTCTGGCTCGTCAACTGCCGTTTCATCTTCTTGCTCTTCTGGTATTTGGTCATCTTGTGCTGGTTCTCCTTGTTCTTCAGAATCAGGTTCTTCATTATCGTCATCTCCGCCTGTGAGAAAACTAAAGAAACCTTTCTTCTTTTTGGGTTGTTCTTCAACCTGCTCCTCGGCTTCGGGCTCAGGTTCGTTAGATTCTTCTTCAGCTTCTGGCTCATCAGCTTCTTCAGCTTCTGGCTCTGATTCTGGCTCGGGCTCTGATTCTTCTTCGGCCTCTTCAGCCTCTTCTTCATCATCGCCTCCTAAAAGTTTTGAGAAGAAACCTTTTTTCTTTTTCTTGGGTTCTTCTTTTTCTTCCTCTACGGTTTCTTCATTCGAATTTTCGTCCTTTGTATCAGACTTATCAGAGGCTTCAGAGGGTTCTTCAGAAACTTCTTCCGTTTGAGTTTCTTCTCCGTTTGATTCTGTTCCCTTAGGTAATGTTGAAGGTTCATTTGGTTCCTTTGGTTCTGATTGAGCGGGAGGAGTAGGTGGGTCTAAATCAATCTCAATATCACCCATACCAATAATTGTGGTAAACCCCGCAAGAGGATCGTCCCAATTAATGTTTGGATGTTCGAATTTAACTTCTTCCCATTTTTCTTCAGCAACTTGCTGAACTACTCGAGTTTCTTCAACTACGGTGTCGACTTGGAAATATGCTGCGGAGCCTAGTGCTATTACACCGGCCGGTCCTAATGCTGCAAGTTGTGTACCTATCTGTTCTAGTGTACCGGGCGGTTTTGCTAATTCTTCGGCTATGTTTGAGCCACCACTACCACCATCATCTTCGTCTTCTTCAAATTCAAATCCAGGTTTTACCTCTCCGAGCAAGGTCGCGGACGCTTTCTTCAGTAATTCAAACTCTTCATTCTGCCTATCAGGCTTTGAGAGTTTCTGAACGATATTTGCTGCGTCTTCTACGGATAGTTCTTCCGCATCAGCCTTTGACTTTCCCTTATCTTTGGCCATAGTTTCCCTTTAATTCTATTTAGGAAAACGGAGGCCTTGAAAGCCCGACTTTATGCTGCTTTAGTCCACCAATTTGGTGTGGGACGTTTTGTCCATACCATCTTAAAATCTTTGGCGTGGTAGTAGGTTCGGTAAGATTTGACCACATCGGGTCCTTTACAATCTTCAAACATTGCCATTCTAAAAGGTGTTAGACCATCATTTGAAATATTAGCTGGTCCATAGAAAAGGTCTTTGCGTAGAAGCGCATCTGTCTTATGAACTTTTCCGTAACGATATGTGTATTCTGCGCAGAGAGCATTGAATAGTTTCCAATGCCAACGGTAGTTTGCTATGCTTTCCATAGTCCATATCGTACAGGGGTGTTTCATATGCACAGCTTTATAGAAATGCTTTTCTCTTTCATCAGGCAGTTCCCAGTATTGAACCATGCGCTTACCCGACTTAGA
>PCCK01000046.1 GCA_002731695.1 Porticoccaceae bacterium | reverse complement strand
GTTTTGGTGGCGGAATGGGAAGTGCCAAAAACCTATTGCCGATCATATTATCTGGATTGTTGATTTTATGGGCATTAGGAGGCGTTTATCAGGTAGATGAGAAAGAGCAAGCTGTCATTCTGCGTCTGGGAGAATATCACAATACGGTAGGATCTGGCTTGCATTGGAATCCTCCACTAATAGATGCTGTGACAACAATTGGGGTTACAGAAGAGAGGCAGTATTCGACGAGAGGTCTCATGCTGACTCAAGATGAGAATATCGTAGAGGTGGCATTGTCTGTGCAGTACAACATTACAAACGCTGAAGATTTTGTCCTCCGATTAAAGACACCAGAAACAAGCTTAAATCAGGCTACTGATAGCGCTCTAAGACATGTTGTTGGAAGCACAGGTCTGGATGGTGTTATTTCAACGCAAAGGGAGCAAATAGCAATTGCGACTGCTGAAAGACTGCAGAATCTCCTTGATATATATTCCAGTGGAATAAACGTGGTAAAGATTAACATTGAAGATGCACGCCCGCCTAATGAAGTAAAGGCAGCTTACGATGATGTAATCGAGGCAAGAGAGGATCTGGAAAGACTTGTAAATGAGGCGCAAGCTTACTCAAATGGTATTATTCCAGAGGCGCGAGGAGAGGCACAAAGACTGAGGGAAGAGGCGGAAGGATATTCATCACAAGTGGTTTCAAAGTCAGAAGGAGAAGCTGACAGATTTCTTGCCCTTCTTGCAGAATATATGAGAGCGCCGGAAGTGACACGAGAGAGACTTTATATCGATGCCATAGAGCAAGTAATGACCGATAGTACTAAGATTTTACTGGATACCGAGGGCGGTAATAACATGCTGTATCTTCCTTTGGACAAGCTTGGGCAGGGAGCACCAGCATCATCCGGTCAGCGTTCGGAAACTAATAATGAAATGATTGATAGGGTCGCAAACGAGGTGATTGAAAAGCTACAAAGACGAGGAAATCAGGTGCAATCGGAGAGGCGAAGATGAGTACTTTAATGAAAGTTAGTTTAGCTGTAGGTCTTTTTATATTTGTTGTGATAGGCAATTCGATCTATGTGATAAGTGAGGTTGAGAGAGGAGTTACGTTGCGATTTGGCCAAATGATAGAGGCAGATGTAAAGCCCGGTATTCATGTGAAGATTCCGTTTGTTGATGATGTTCGAAGGTTCGATGCGAGAATTCTCACCGTTGATGCGACGCCGGCAAGTTTCTTCACTATCGAGAAAAAGCGTCTAATAGTGGATTCTTATGCGAAGTGGAAGATTGCTGATGTTGAGACTTACTACAAAGCGACTGGTGGAGTTGAACGTGTAGCTGAGAATCGCTTGGCGAGACGTGTGAATGACGGATTAAGAAATCAATTTGGCACTAGAACCCTACAAGAGGTCGTTTCGGGTGAACGTGATATGTTGATGAAGAATATCACAGAAGATTTGAACAGCACGGTTTTATCGGAATTAGGAATCGAGGTTGTAGATGTCAGAGTTAAAAAGATTGATCTTCCTGACGAAGTTAGCAATCAAGTTTATAGGAGAATGACTGCAGAGCGAAATAAGGAAGCCCAAGAGTTGCGTTCGACTGGCAAAGAGAGAGCTGAGAAAATCAGAGCTTCGGCGGACAGAGAGAGGACAATTGAGCTTGCGAATGCTTACCGAGATGCAGAGAAAATCAGAGGCGAGGGCGACGCTCAGGCCGCCAGAGCTTATGCTGATGCGTACGAAAAGGATCCGGAATTCTATTCTTTTATGAGGAGCTTGACTGCATACAAATCGGCGTTTTCTAATAAAGGCGACATCATGCTAGTAGAGCCTGATAGTGATTTCTTTAAATATCTCAATCAACAGGGTTCTAAATAATCCGAGACCGTTAGATGTTCTTGAAAGGAGCCTTGCAAACTATGTAGGGCTTATTTCAATTAGATCCGCGCAGCGGGCGTGTTTTTAGCTCGGGTAGGGAACTTTTCCAAGCCATCGACTAGGTTCGGATTGCAGTGGATACGCCGGGTTATGTAATCCAAATAGTGGGTAAGTTATGGGCAAAAATGTAGTTATTCTTGGTGCTCAGTGGGGTGATGAGGGCAAAGGAAAAATAGTTGACCTCTTAACTGATAAAGCTTCCTTAGTCGTAAGGTTTCAAGGCGGTCATAATGCGGGACATACTTTAGTTATAGACGGCAAGAAAACAGCTCTTCATTTGGTACCATCAGGAATTCTCAGACCTGACGTCAGATGCGTGATTGGAAATGGCGTAGTACTTGCACCTGATGCACTTCTTACTGAAATCAAAATGCTTGAAGATGCAGGTGTCGACGTTAGAGATAGATTAATGGTCTCAGATGCTTGCCCTCTGATACTTCCAACGCACATTTTATTAGATAAGGCCAGAGAGCATTTAAAAGGATCATCCAAAATAGGTACTACTGGCAGAGGTATTGGGCCTGCCTACGAGGACAAGGTTGGTCGCAGGTCTATTAGAGTAAGTGACTTAAAAGATTTGGATAAGTTGAGACCAAAACTTGAGGAGGTGGTGGTTTATCATAATTTTCTGTTAGATCAGTATTATGGAGTAGACACGTTTGGGCTTTCTGATACATACGAATTACTCAAAGCATGGTCAGATCAAATATTGCCATTAACGGTAGATTCTATTGACTTAATCCATGAAGCAAGAATAAATGGTGAGAATATTCTTTTTGAGGGCGCGCAGGGAACTTTGCTTGATATAGACCATGGTACATACCCTTTTGTAACATCGTCGAATACAACTGCAGGTAGCTCGATAACAGGATCAGGCTTTGGTCCTCTTTTTATGAATGAAATTATTGGCATTGTAAAAGCATACACCACTAGGGTCGGTGCGGGTCCATTTCCAACGGAGCTTTTCTGTGATATCGGCGCATCAATATCTAAAAAAGGCCATGAGTTCGGCACGACTACAGGACGTGCAAGGCGCTGTGGTTGGTTTGATGCTGTTGCTTTAGACAAAGCTGTCAAAACGAATAGTTTTAGTGCTATCTGTCTTACGAAGCTAGATGTCCTAGATGAGCTTGATGAAATTAAGATATGTGTGGGTTATGAGAACTCAGAAAATGCGAGAATATCTTTCCCATCCGATGCGGATGGTTTAGATAATGTAACTCCAGTTTATGAGACAATGCCGGGATGGAGAGAATCGACCGAGGGGATACAAGATGTCAAGGATCTGCCAGACAATGCAAAGAGCTATATTGCGCGTCTAGAGAACTTACTATCAGTCCCGATAAAGATAATTTCTACTGGGCCTGATCGTAAAAATACAATAGTTCTAAAACATCCTTTCGAAGCGTAAATTAGCTGAGTATAAATATGGTCATTTTAAATTCAGGCTTTTTATCTTTGATGAAGATGGTGTACCGAAAACCTAAATACTGATAACCTAGTGGCTTGAATATATAATTCTGATTTGAACAATGATGTGCCTTAAAACAAAAGTTATTTTTTCTTTTCTTCTCTCTTTTGCTCTAGTTAACATTGGTAATACATCGATCAATGACGTAAATTTTCCAAATACGGTCGATCTTGATGATTCTGAGTATTGGAGTGATGCAGGAAAAGCGAGAAAGTTTTTTGATCATTTGCCTCTCAATATCGATGTGGATTCAGCGCATATCGTTAATTTTGATAAAGCACGTTTTTCAGATTCCTTAGCATCTGAGTTTAAATATGGTTATGGTGGCGAAGTTTATCTTCCACTTGAGAATGGACGCTCATTAAAATTTAACTTCTTTGAGCGATCAAACTTCGCGTCGGAGTTATCCCAGAAATATCCCGACATTAAAGCCTTTAGGGGATACGCGGCTGAGTATCCGCAAATAATAGCTTACCTCAGCACCTCCCCAGTCGGAATAGACGCTACTATAATCGACACAAATTCTGGAGACCGGACATACATTCACCAAATTTCACAAAGCGATAAACGTTATGTCACGTACACCGACTTTGATTATTCGCATTCCCATGAAACTCTGACATGTTCGACTGAGATAGAACACGATGAATTGGATCTCGAGCATGAATCAAAGATTATTTCAAAGTCACTAAGTAACGAGACAAATATGTCTCGATTAACCAGATTTTCTGATGAAAGTGAATTGACCACATATCGTATTGCAGTTTCGGGAAATGGGCAATTTACCCAATACCACGGAGGTACTGTTGAAGCTGGTCTCGCTGCCATTAATACGATATTGACCGGATTAAATTTTATTACTGAAACAGATATTGGAATACATCTAGAGCTTATCGCGAATAATGATCTGGTAGTTTACCTCGATTCTGACACTGACCCGTTCGATGATTCTCTGAGCGGCGCAAACTCTGCGCTGCAGCAAACACTCAATAGCGTTATTGGGACTGAAAATTATGATATAGGCCATCTGTTTAGTGGTGTTGGTGGTGGAGGAAATGCTGGTGCAATTGGTTCAGTTTGTAGTAATTCAACAAAAGGAAGCGCTTGGTCTGCGTCGTCAAACCCATTGGGATCACGTTTTGTAAATTTAGTTGCGCATGAAGTTGGTCATCAACTGGGAGCTAATCATACATTCTCATTTAATTCTGAAGGTACTGGGGTGAACGTCGAACCCGCAAGTGGTACCACGATAATGAGTTATGCCGGCACTGGCTTTGATGATATTGCCGCTTATGCTGACAATTATTATCATAACGTGAGTATCGGACAGGCTTTATCATATCTAAAATCTCAAACATGTAATGTTGATAGCGATAATGGAAATTCAGTACCGGTAGTTGCTCCTATGCCTGATTATTCCATTCCGATAGGCACGCCATTTGTGTTGACAGGATCAGCGACTGATGAAGATGCAGATGATTCTTTGACTTATGTATGGGAGCAGGTAGATGATGGGGTTGTGACATCTGATGATTTTGGACCCTATAACACTCAGGGTGCTAACTTTAGGTCGCTTTTCCCAACAACTTCACCGAGTCGGTACTTTCCGAACTTAACTTCGGTGCGTTCTGGTAATCTTACTCTCTCTAATCCCAGTGGTGGGGATACTTACGAAACTCTATCTCTGGTGCCACGCTCATTTAATTTCGCACTTACTGTTCGAGATAATGCAACTGGGGGTGGCGGTGTCGCCTCGACAACTTCAACTGTCGATGTGATTGATAATGGCGGAATTTTCTCCGTCACCTCTCAAGATATAGGGAATGTATACATAGCTGAATCTGCGAGAGTCGTAACTTGGGACGTCGCGGGCACTGACCAGGCACCAATTTCGACAAGCAGTGTGAATATAAGTATGTCCGTCGATGGTGGACGAACCTATCCTTATCTACTTGCTGAGTCAGTTCCAAACACTGGTTCCTATGAGGTCGTGATGCCTGATGTTGTGACCGTCAGAGCAAGAATTAAAGTTTCTGCAGTTGATAATGTATATTATTCGATAAACTCGCAAGCTTTTAGTGTAACGCGTGATGATATTGTTCTAACAGTCGATCGACTTGACTATGGTGTATGCCAGGCAGATTCTGTTCAATCGAATATTCTTTATGAAACGTCTACTAGATTTTCAGACACTGCAATTTTTAGAGCTGAGAATCTGCCCTCAGGGATGGATGTTTCATTTGATCCACCTGCAGCTTCTGAGCACAATACCGACGTGACTCTAACCTTCTCGGCGTCAGCTGATTTGAATGCAGAAACCTATCCTGTTGATGTCGTTGCTGAATCGTCGCAACGCAGTCAGAGCTTAACTTATCAAATACAAGTTTTTCCGAGGACAGATTTTGAAGAGGTAAATCTTTCACTCCCCTTGAATGAATCGGTTATCGGTAGATTATTCACCACTTTAGAGTGGATTCCACAAGAAAATGCAACAAGGTATATCGTTGAAATTGCAAGTGATGAATCCTTTGCTGATATTGTTTTCACTGGAGAGGTAGAGGGAACCTCGATTAACATCAGAGGTTTTAACAGAAATACGACCTATTTTTGGAGAATAACACCCGCAAATTTCTGCGGCGCTGGCTCAGCGGGAGCAGCATACAGTTTTACAACACCAAATCATCTCGGTGCTCTTGATGTTCCTGTTACGATTGCAGGAGATACAGATGACGTAACTTATACTTCAACAATATCTGTGAATGAGAATCTTAGAATAACCGATCTAAATGTCATTATGGGAGTGAGTCATACTTATCCTTGGGATTTGATTGTGAGCTTGACTGGGCCTTCGGGAGTTGAAGTGGAACTTTTGAATCAGGTTTGTAATGGGTCTCAATATAATGATATCGACGTTGTGATTGATGATGAGGGAGGTGAGCTCGTTTGTTCTGAAAATGCCCCGAGCATTTCAGGAGTGCTCAGACCGAGCTCGGGTGATCTGTCCAGCTTCAATGAACAATCGACACAAGGAGACTGGGTCTTAAGCGTCTTGGACACTTATAATTTAGATGGTGGAAGTATTGATTATTTTGCAATAGAGGTAGAGACAGATGGCGAATGGTCGAACAGTGCACCGATTGCATTTTCGCAGGTAGTCTCGACAACTCAACAAAACATCGATCTGGTGCTTGATGGGATGGATCCGGAAAGGTCTCCACTCACATTTACTCTTGTTGACACTCCAAATATTGGCAATTTATTAAGTTCGGGTTATTCATCGTCTTTGATTGGAACATCGAACACCACGGGTCAAGCGCGAGATATAGTTTTGTCCTCGGATGGTTTGAAAGCGTTTATCGCAGATGGAGCTGAGGGTTTGAAAGGTTTTGATGTTAGTAATCCGGAGTCACCTCGATCACTGGGTGGTATTGACTTGTCACCTGCAGCATCTGGGAATGCGCGTGGAGTTGCAATTTCATCCGACGATACTACCTTATTTTTAGCTGACTCGAGGGCTGGGCTGAAAATTATCAATATAGTAGGTGGCAGTTATTCTCTAATAGGGGAGCTTGATACAGCCGGGACCACCCTGGATGTAGCAGTATCTCCGGATCAGCAAACATTATTTATTGCAGACTCAACCAGCGTCCAAATTATTGATATTTCGATTTTGAGTGCTCCCAGGGTTTTGTCAAGTATTGCCGCTACCTCTGCTAACGCAATTTCAGTCTCACCTGATGCAAGCACTTTTTATTACACGGATGCAACATCTGGTTTCTGTGTAATTGATATCAGTGCGTCAGATGGCTTAGTAAATCCAAATGTATCGCAGTGTATTGAAACACCAGGAGTTGCAACAGGCGTCAGCATGGCGCCTGATGGAGATAAGCTTTATATTTCTGATCGAGACTCAGGAATTATTGCTTATGACACCACTGATCCTCTCTCACCCATTGTGTTTGATACGATTGATACTGACGGATCAACTTATCAAGTTGACGCTTCACTCAGTAATCAGCAAATTTCTGTTGCAGATGGTGTTGGCGTCAAGATCTTTACGGTGGAAGAAAATGGGCTTAGTCCTCTAGCAAATTTATCATTGAGTGGTCTCTCATATGCTGTCGCATCGGGCGCAGATGGGAGCTCAGCTTTATTAGCGACAGGTGATGATGGACTTCAAGTCGTCAGATTCGAGCAAAATACATATCAATCTGGTGATGAATTATCTCAACAGATTATTTATGAAGGGGATCAGTCTTTAGAAAATGGCTACACAGGTTCATTTAGCTTTAGCGTTTCAGATGGCGAGTTATCAAGTAATGTTGCTTCCGTTGATGTCACATTTGACACAGATTTATTGAGTTATGATGGCTGGACTTACGCAAACGCGCGAGATGGTTTTGCTAGCATTACTGGACGCGTAAATGGTATTTGCCCAAGTAATTGTGTTATTCCAGATTCGATTAATGGACTAGTCGTTTCTAGCATTGCTGAGGCAGCACTTGCTGACATTGATGTTACAACCATTTTGATTCCAGATACGGTAAGCACGATTGGAGATTATGCCTTTATAAGAAGTAATGTTGAGAGGTTATCAATAGGGAATGGTGTGACTTCTATCGGAAAGGGTGCATTCGCCTTCAATCAACTTAATGCAGTAAGTTTCTTGGGGGATCGTCCAGTCATGCAGCCTGACTCTTTCTCGACGAATAGAGATCTAGATTACATTAGCTACTGTGATGACAAGCAAGGTTGGCCTGGAGAGCCTATATCTGTGGGTACAAGTTCTGTGAATGCAGTTGAGGGATGTGACGCAGTAAATATGAACAATGATGCTCTGACCGAGATTAGGGCTGCGATGGACTTCGAAGATGCCTCCTCAATCACAGTAGACGATTTAAATGCATTATTTGGTATTAATAATGTTTTGTCTGCAAATATCGATTTATATAGAAGTGTTATACAGATAATGCTGGAGCTAACTTTCGATGAAGTCAGAGTTTCAGATCTCCAAGCGTTGATTAACTATGCCAATAATACGAGAGAAAATTGTAAACACACCGTGTATGTTATTGACATGATAGAAGGAGAACAGCCAACTGAAATCTCTTGGGTATTGGTGGATAATACAGGTGCAGCAGTATACTCAGGAGGTGCTCCTTACGATGTACTTGCATGTTTAGCTGATGGCCGATACCGTTTAGATATGGTCGATACAAATAGCGCTGGTACCAATAATGGTTGGGACTATGCTGAGTTTGTTATTATGGAGGCGGACGCTTCAAAATTATTCAGACATACACTGGTATCGGGTACAGTTGGTTCAGCAGAGATAAATTTAGGGGATTACCCTAATCAGGCACCCATAGCGGATGAGGTTTCAGAGGTTGAACTTGAGCTTGGACAGAGTGAAGATTTTATTCTATCTGGGTCTGATCCAGATGAAGACGTAACTGACTTCATTTTACACCGATCTCCTGATGACGGTGAGATATTGTCTTACTTGCCTGGTTCCGGTGTCATCGGAGAGCGTTTTCTTGGAGGTGGTGTTGGTATAAGAGGTCTTGCCATATCTCCTAACCAAAAATATGCGTACCTTGCCGATCATACTAACGGCTTGAGAATACTTGACATATCTGACTTGGAAAATCCAACTCTGATAAGTCAAATTCCGATCGATAGTGGACAACAATGGAATGTTTCCGTCTCTAATGATGGCAATACTGTCTTTCTAGCATCTATTGAATATGGTGTAATGATTATTGATGTTTCGGATCCACTTTTACCGTTTCAGCGAGGTATTTTTACCCGAGAAGGAACAGCCTATCCTCTTGGAATGGTAGAGTCATCAGATGGTAATACGCTGTATGTCGCGGCCTACTTTAATTTCTTGTCTATCAATATTTCTGATAAGGATAATCCAACGTTAAATTATAATATAACCCTAAATGATGATCCAAATGATACATCGCTAAATGCTTGGGACATTGTACTCTCCAATGATGAGCAGACTGCTTTCCTTGCATCGGGACCGTTTATCAGGGTTTTTGATATATCTAATCAGTCGCAAGCGACACTTATAACTGATTTTGTCTCGACCTCAGATAATGATGGGGATGGGTCATTAGATGGCGATGCGAGTAGCTTGAAAATTTCACATGATGGGAAAATGTTGTATGTTGCGAATGGTAATGAAGGTACCCGAATTATAGATGTAACAGATGTTAATGCGCCTCAGTTAATGGGTTATGTTGAGACAAATGGATATGTATTTGGAACTGCGATGTCAGCGGATGGTTCGATGGTTTATTCAGCCACTTTTAATGGTGAGCTACAGACAATTGACGTCACCGAACCGCAGAATCCTTCTCTAATACGCTCGGTATTCTCAGTTAGGGATCCATGGAGGCTTGCAGCATCGAATGATAATAAATATGTTTTTGTTTCCGATGGATATACTGGTTTTAAAGTGGTCGACACCTCATTTAGTGCAAGGGAGCAGGGATCGCTGTTGAGTTCAGAGATAACATATAAACATACGGCCAATTTGGCAAAAGATGATTCATTCTCCTTTGTTTTAAATGATGGCAAAGAGAACAGTAATGAGTCGGTTATCGCACTCATCTTTGCCAAAGATCAGGATGGTGATGGTGTGGAGGATGAGCTTGATAATTGCCCTTCAATTGCCAATAGTGAACAAAAAGATTATGACGGGGACGGTGAGGGAGACGTCTGTGATGATGATGATGATAATGACGGTGTTGATGATGTTGATGATGCATTCCCATTAGATGAAACTGAGACGACTGATACAGATGGTGATGGTCTTGGGAATAATTATGCTGACGATGATGATGATAATGATGGTGTACCCGATTCAGAAGACAATGCACCTCTTGATCCAACAAATGATTCTGACGGAGATGGAGTGCCAAATAATGAAGATGATTTGCCATTGAACGAAAGTGAAACTATTGATACTGATGGGGACCTCATTGGAAATAATGAGGATCAAGATGATGATAACGACGGAGTTGATGATTCTGATGACCCATGGCCACTGCAAGCAGAATATACCAAGGATACTGATGACGATGGTATGCCAGATGAGTGGGAATTGAGATTTGATCTCAATCCAAATGATCCAAGTGATGCGGCTGGAGATCTGGATGGCGATGGTATTTCTAATCTTCAAGAGTTCTTAAACGGTACACCTGCGTCAGGCTCTATAGATATTGATGGTAACGAAAAATATGATGCGTTAACCGATGGTTTATTGATGCTTCGTCATATGTTTGGACTTACCGGTGATGCTTTAATCACAGCCACTTTGGCTGCTGATGCGCAATATAAAACCTCAGATGAGATTGAATCAAGGATCTCATTGCTAGGTGAACTCGCGGATATAGATGGAAACGGCGAGATTGACGCCCTTACAGACGGGATAATTATCTTACGATATCTGTTTGGATTGAGAGGAAGCGCCCTTATAGAGGGTGTTGTAGCTGAAAATGCTATATTAACTTCCGCGGAACAGATTGAGGCGCATCTGGAGTCTCTGACTCCGGTATTTTAAATGTCCTTGACCTTAGAGTACTGATACTTGATATCTCGGTTCTCATTGAGTTCGTATAGAAAGTCGGCTCTCGAGGGCATTTCAGAGATACAAACCTCGGTTATTCGCTGAAAATACTGAATAAACTCGTTTATTTCTATTTTAGACATTATGCCGGACGCTGAGATATCTTCTGAATCAGAGCGAGCGATTCTATCTCGTAATTTATTTTCTTGCTCTAGTCGCCATTTAAATACACAACTGAAACTTGGTGCCTTTAACATTACGAGATAGTCAACCATCGCGAACAGAGATTGATACTCTTCAGCAAGGCATTTATTTACATAGTTACGATAAACACCTTCAGGATCCGCATTTTTTTCGAGATCATTGATAGGTCTATTAATTTCAACTTGAGATTGTGGTTTTGCACCAAAACACCAGCCTTCGATCACAATCAAACCGAAATTTCCAGATGTAGTTAATAAGTCTGACTCATCAAATCTATCGTCCCTGCTTTTATCAAAGCGAGTGATTACAGTTTTTTTCCCTTTTAAAAGGCTTTCTATTGTCGATATTGCTAATGCAGTGTCATGAGTGCCTGGAACACCCCTTGTCTCGAGCAGTTTATGTGTTGTTTTTGCCAACTCTTTTCGTTTGGACTTGGTCAAGTAAAAATCGTCCATTGAAAGGGCAATCGTTTGAATGTTCAATTTATCCGCGACAACCGCGCAAAGATAGGAGGCTAGCGTCGACTTACCTGATCCTTGCG
>PCCK01000045.1 GCA_002731695.1 Porticoccaceae bacterium | reverse complement strand
GTTGTTTGTTGTTGGTATCCAAATTCTATGAAGGTGTTTTCACCAAAATCCATATCGAACGCAACCTGAACTAACTCACTTGTCGGCGCGTACCCATGGTAGTAGGATTCAGAATCCTCGACCTCAGCAAAGATATACATTCCAGCCTGGTTTTCTCCAACCGTGAAGGGCGTACCATATTCAGCCGCTAATATTTTTTGAGAATAAGTACCTAAAGTGACATCCACTCTGCCAGTTGATTCGGGTATATATTTTGCGGTGTCAACCTTCGCAGTCTTCGGAGAGTAATTTAACTGTCCACCTACGCTCCCAATACCATAGAGCGGAGAAACAGGCCCTCTCAGAATTTCGAGAGAGTGAGCCCCCCTGATGATGGTATTGAAGGCTCCTGGATTATCGATTCGACGGAATCCACGGAAATAATTATCTGCCTGTTGGCCTCGAATATCCATTGCACCTTTAATGCCGAAAAAAGAGTTTGTAAACGCTCCTGGTGTCAATCTGACAAGATCATCGACGCTGCGAAGAGCAAAAGTTTTCACAAGATCATCGCTGACCTCAGTCACTGACCTCGGAGTTTCAAGAAGTGGAAGACTTAGGCCAAATGCGCCCTCAGAAGGCTCGCTTGGAAGTATAGAAAGGTCATCATTCACATCTATGACGGTGTAGTCCTCCAACTCAGCAACATCTTCTTCGGCTAGGGCGACATAACTTATGGACAGACCAGCTATTAAAAACATATTTAGTACAATTTTCTTCAAGTGGGTATACATTTGCTCCTCTCCTTTTATTCATCCTTGAGTCACTCGCAAATACTGTACCAATTTTTAATCTTGTATCATTTATCTCCTAGACTATGGATATTTGAATGATTTTAAAGAAAGACCCACTTTCACGACATGAAAATTTTGTAGTCACTGTGACATTAAGGGTGCGTTTTTTTCTTAAAAACTTAAGAAATGCACCTTTCTAATGCAGAAAAGCGGTGACTTAGAAAATCTCAAATTCCTGAGCTGAGCGAAGAAATTTTTTTTAGCTTTTCGTCTTGCGAGCGTCTTCTGGTTGCATTTTTCGATCTAAGATAACCGCAATTATTGCTCCAGAGGCCACTGGGAATCCTAAGACTATTGCTGAATACTCTGCAAAAGAAAATGTATCTGCAGCGATCAGGGGAGCCACTTCGCGAAGTGCAAAGGCGCAGATACATGAAATAGCTAAAACATAGAAACTCTTGCCATGGTTTTGGATGCGCACTATTGAGAGTCCAGTATATGCGATCATTGAAAAAAGGAGCCCCGTACCCGCGTGGAGCACCGCGCCGGGTATGTGCAGAAAAAGCTGACTGATATGAGGCGTTGATCCAAGGATTATTAAAAATATAGCTAAAATAATCCCCACTTGTCGGCTGGCTACTCCGGTTACTCTTATGACAGCATTGTTTTGACTGAACGTGGTGTTTGGAAATGTACCTAGAACAGAGGCTAGAGAGGGATTGAAACCGTCTGCCATCACACCTCCTCGCAATCGTTTAACGTAGACAGGCCCGCTGATTGGCTGGTTTGATACCAGAGATGTGGCTGTAATATCCCCGATAGTCTCGGTCAGGGAAACCAAAAAAATTGGTAATAAGAGAATAAATAAAAGAAGATCAAATTGGAGTGGAAAATGGGCCGGAGCTAAAATGAAAAAGTAACTGCTAAATTCACTGTGCGCAGGTGAATAGTCCCCGAGAGCATAGGCTACAACACAGCCGCAAAGGAGACCGATTGGTATGCATGCGACCCTAACCAGAGACTGTTTTAGGCGCATCAGAAACAAAATCACTCCTACCGTGACAAGTGCCTCAATCGTTATCGTGTAGTGTCCCCAACCGTCGGTCGTATAGAACACGCGTGAAAGGTTCTTGATTGCGGATTCCAGTAAGGTTGCGCCAAGTAAAAAGATTGTTGTTCCTGCGACTGTTGATGTGATGATATTTCGTAATTTATCCAAATAAAAACTCGAAATCATCACTAGTATCCCAAGAACGGCACATGTACCCATAATCTTACCGACTAATATCGTTGCTTCTATCTCTCCTGTGTAGATTGGCGCAGCATAGGCTAAAGGACCCACAAAAGCAAAGCTGGTTCCTTGAATCGCAATCATACCGCATCCTAAATTTCCTATACGATATACCTGTATAAAGGTTGCGATACCAGAGACGAGAAGGGATGCGTTCAGCACATAGCGAGTATCCTCAGGGTTGAGTCCAATCGCACCAGCGATCAGCAAAGGCGCTGTTAGAATACTGGCTACGATTGCGGCAAGATGCCCCAAGGCGGCCACCGACCCTTTCATTAGGCCAGGACGATCGTCTAAGCCAAAAAGTAGCTCAGTTTGTCGATGCATTTGTTTAGGTGACGCGTCACTCATAGTTGCAAACTCCGGTCTAAACAGAATATGTCAATACCAATCAACACAAAATAAAACGTGAATCGCGAAAAACGAAAGCTGTTTTGGTGGTTTTGTTCCGTGATATTAGAGTAGATCCTCCAAACAGGATAGTTCAGGGTCCTGAAATAACTTCGGGATTGCCTGAGTATGATTCAGCATATGGGTCCATTGGATTGCTTAAGTAATCGTAAACGAATAATTTGCCTAGGTCATCTCGGGAATAATTTTAATAATTGGCACATCTTTTGCTCATTCACAATTAATTATATTACAAATTTAGGGCTGATTTTTGTTTAAATTACATTTTCCATCCTACTCGGACTATCACGTAAATTTTAAATATTTGTGCGCTTACTTTGGTGGCAGAAAAAAATGTCGCTGCGATTGAATAAGATGGGTCTACCATGAGGATTAACATGCTTGGTTTTATAAAACTTTTTCTTACAATTTTTATGGCTTTGGTTTTTACATCTATGGCGTCAGCAAACGAAGAGGCCATAGATGTTCAAGTTAGGTCTGATCAAGATTCAGCGGGAAGCCAAACACGAATCAATAAACTAGATAATGCCGCTGCCGATGCGTTACAGGCATATCGGGTGGCATTGCAGAGAGCAGAAAGTCTTACAATCTATAATCGACAACTTCAGCGACTTATTGACTCGCAAGGAATTGAAATTGTTTCAATAAAAAGACAAACCTCTGAGATAGAGAGTATTGAGACTGGCACATTGCCATTGATCCTTGAGATGACGGCTACGCTAGCGGAGATGCTGTCCGCTGATAGCCCGTTTCTTGTGGAAGAGCGGTCCGAACGGGTTGATAACCTTAAGGCCCTGATTGATCGAGCTGATGTTTCGGTTGGTGAGAAGTATCGACGCATCATGGAGGCTTACATGATCGAGGCAGACTATGGGCGCACCATCGAGGCATACACCGGCGATCTGGTCACTGATAACGTGGTGCGATCCGTCGATTTTCTGAGAATCGGGCGCATTGGTCTTTATTACCAGACCCTCGATGGATCAGAGACCGGTGCTTGGAATAAATCAAGTTCAAGTTGGAAAGTCTTACCTATAGAATTTCGAAGACCCGTGAGAGATGGCCTTAGCATCGCCCGAAAACAGGCTCCACCAAAGCTCTTAGAACTCCCCATAATAGCGTCGGGGAACAGAAAATGAGGATTCAATGGGTAAATATTTATTTCAAAATTTGTATGATTGCATCGATCACCATGATTCTTTCCACGCTTGCGTTATCTGATGAGGGTCTTTTGGATCTGCTGAAGAAAGTTCAAGAGAATAAAACCTCCGAAGCGACTTGGAATTCAGATCGAGAGCGTCGCTTCAGTGCTGAGGCAGCTGCTCGAAAGGAGATGATGATTAAGGCTGAGGCTCAAGTTTTGGAGCAGGAAAAGCTACGAGATAGATTGAAATCTCAATTTGATAAAAATGAGACAGAGTTGGCTGAACTCGAATCCCTTTTGGAAAAGAGGGTTGGGGATCTCGGAGAGCTCTTCGGGGTATTCCGACAAATGGCAGATGATAGCCAGACGATGCTATATGACTCGCTCATTACCTTTGAAAAGCCAGAAAGGAAAAAGATCGTATCTGCCTTGGCTGAGAGCGATGAGATTCCCACAATCCCGCAGATGAGGGAGCTGTGGACTTTGATGATTGAAGAGGCAGCATTATCGGGGCAGGTGAGTCGTTTCCAAGCTGAGATTACAGAGCCCGGAGGTGAGAATTACGTGGCTGATGTGGTGAGAGTAGGAACATTTAATATAATAACCGGCAACCGCTACCTCAATTACCTTTCAGAGACTGACCAGGCGATTGAGCTTCCTAGGCAACCAGCAGGTTATGTTCAAACATCCGCGTCTGATTTATTTTTAGCACCCTCTGGACAGCAGGTAGGGTTTTATGTTGACCCATCGCGTGGGGCTTTACTGGGTTTGCTAGTCCAGTCGCCTAGTTTGTTGGAGAGGATTGAGCAGGGCAAATCGGTAGGTTATGCAATAATTGGAGTCGGATTTGTTGGCCTCTTAATAGTCCTTCAGAGACTGATTGTTCTCACGCGAATTCGTATCCGCATGAGTAGGCAACTAAAGACTATCGATGTGCCCAAGCCTGATAACCCGCTAGGTAGGATGATGATTGCATACTATGAGAATAGGCACTTAGATTTGGAGGCGATCAAGAGACGAGTGGAAGCCATAATGTTCACTGATCTGGCCGACGTCAGGAAGGGGCTTCAGGTTATTAAAGTCTTGGCGGCTGTAGCGCCACTTATGGGGTTACTTGGGACTGTCACCGGTATGATTGGTACTTTTCAGGCAATCACTCTCTTTGGAACTGGAGATCCCAAGTTGATGGCTGGTGGGATCTCACAAGCTCTAATAACAACAGTTTTGGGTTTATGTGCCGCGATACCGCTGCTTTTGAGCCACAGCTTTTTGTCCAGCAGGGTAATGCTCTTGAGCAAACTCATTGGTGAGCAGTCTCTCACGATACTAGCGGAAAAAGCAGAGTCTGACTTGAAGACAAGGGGATAAGGAACTTATGGAATTTGTGAGTGTTCTGAGGGATTTTTTTGATAAGGGTGGAGATGTTCTTTATTCAATACTTTTTCTCTCCGTCTGGCTCAGTTGGCTCATCCTCGATCGTTATTTTTACTTTTTGAAAGAACATTCTGACCGAGTTGAACGTGCTTGCAAGACCTGGCAAAAGCGTTCAGAGACTTCATCATGGTTTGCCTCGGTAGAAAGGAGAAGCCTCATATCTAAGGTTGAGATTGAGATGTCCAGAGGACTAAAACTTATACCCTCTATTATTGCACTATTACCGATGTTCGGGCTTCTCGGGACCGTCACAGGCATGATTCAGGTATTTGATGTTATGGCTGTGCTTGGATCAGGAAACCCTCGGGCTATGGCTGACGGTGTCAGCGCAGCCACTATTCCTACCATGAGTGGTATGGTTGTTGCGCTAGCGGCGATTCCGTTTGCTACGCAGTTAGAGCGGATGTACCAAGATAAGCTGCAAATCTTGAATGAAATGTTAAAAGTAGGAGATTTGAGTGCATGACTGATCCAGTAAGGTTGATTACGGAGCAGGTCGATGAGAGCCAGATTGATCTCACTCCGATGTTGGATGTGGTCTTCATAATGTTAATATTTTTTATTGTTACATCCACCTTTGTAAAGGAGTCTGGTGTTGATGTAAGTAGGCCGAATGCTGATACCGCTGTTGTGACAGAGTCAAATAGCATACAAATTGGTATTACCTCTAGCAACCAGATATTCATGGATAAAAGGCAGGTAGATAAGAGGGCGGTTAGGGCAAATGTTGAGCGGGGGCTCGCAGAAAATCCTGGCGCTGCCGTTATTATTGTCGCGGATGCGGATTCAAAAACCGAGACGCTAATCGAGGTGATGGACCAGTCTAGGTTAGCGGGTGCAGTCAGTGTCTCTGTTGCTGCTGACAAGGGGTATTAGTTTTGGTATCGTACCTGAGGAGTTCAGCCTTCTTTCTGGTTGCGACCCTCGTCGGTTTAAGTCTTTTTTACCTTATGCAAATTATGATTAAGGCCGATTCCCTTTATGAGAGACCGGATAAGATACGGACTTATTTAAATTTTGTTCGAGTAAAACAAACTGAGGAACTTCGCACGAAGGAAAGACAGCCACCGAAAGAGCCTCCACCGCCTGAAAAACCACCCGAAACGCCCGACTTATCGGACCAGATCGCAAGATTCAATCCAAAGCTCAATCTGGACATGCCCGCAATTGGTATGTCCGTTAACTCAGGTGACGGACCTTACCTCGGGGCTCTTCAGAAAGGTGACGGACTCTCTGGATTCGATACCGATGTCATTCCGATAGTACAAGTACCTCCGGCATATCCGCGGGGTCCTAAGCAGGCTGGAATTGAGGGTTTTGTAACTATGGCGGTTACCATCCGCCCCGATGGGACCGTGTTTAATGTCACGATTCTGGAGTCACAGCCTAAGCGGTTATTCGACAAAGCAGCGACTGATGCAATGAAAAGATGGAAATTCAGACCTAAAGTTGTTGACGGAAATCCGGTTGAACAGCGTGCGAAACAAACCATCGAATTTAAGTTGGGAAGAACCTAATGAATATTTTGGCTCGGCTGACTCAAAGCTTATATAAGTCATTAATCATTTCGATTTTATTGTTGCATCCTATGCAATCGAGCGCGGACTCTGTAAGTACAAAAACATACCGCGAGCTAACCGAAATTCAGGAGCTAATGTCTGATGCAACCAATGAAAACCTTGGATTAAAAACTGCGATCGATCGATTACAATTGCTTTTGACGGAAGTTGCCAAGGGATCTTTAGACGAAGCGTTGACCCTGCAGACCCTAGGCTATGCCGTCATGTCGGACGAAAATTTCGAGGAGGCTATCGTTTATCTTAAGCGTAGCCTCGAAACCGAAAAGTTGCCTCAAAATGTGGTCTATAACGTGGGTTATATGGTGGCTCAGCTTCATGCGGCCTTGGGGCAATTTCAAGATGCATTAGTATTCGCCGAAAAATGGTTCGTTCAACTCGAGCAACCAAAGGCCGATCAATATATTTTTATGGCAAATATACATGCACAAGTAGAAAATCATGCTCAATCAATACCATATGCGGAGGAAGCAATTTCCCTTGCAGAAAAACCCAAAGCAACTTGGTTTCAGTTGCTCGCGGCAAATTTTTTTGAGGTCGAAAGATTTGGTCAAGCGGCCCTTGTCTTGATTGATATGACCTCGATCTGGCCTGATGAGACTACTTACTGGGAACAGTTGGCTGGTGTCTACATGGTTATGGAGAAACCGCAAAAGGCACTCGCCACTCTGAAAATAGCCTTTGATTTGGATCTGTTAGAAAAAGAGTCGTCTTTGAAATCCCTTGTACAATTAGCCCTCATGCAGGGTATCCCTGAGCATGCAGCGCGTTTGTTAGAAGATGCCATTACCGCTGAACTACTACCTATTGAAGAGCAATACCTTGATATGCAGGCGCAGGCGTGGGTGATGGCTCGAGAGTCGGAGAAGGCAGTACTTACGCTTAAAAAACTTACTGAATTGCAAGATGGAGGCGAAGCATGGATGAGAATGGCCCAAATTCATGTTGAGAATGCTGAATGGTCAGAGGCCCAAGCAGCGGTCAGTAACGCCCTTAAAAAAGATTTAGATAGTCCTGGCAGGGCCTGGCTGTTGTTGGGAATCGCCCAGAGTGAGCTTGGGAAGTTTAGTGATGCCCGTACTGCTCTAAGGCGAGCTCAAGCATTTGAAGATTCGGAACGATCAGCAAAAGCTTGGATGCGTTACTCCGAGGACATGAAGAGACAAGCAGAGTGGATTACGTCAAATCAGTGAAGCAAGTTTGGAATTGCCCCTCAAAAGCAAGATCGGTGCTTTTTTATTCGCAGTTTCTGGGCATAACCTCAGTAATTTAGCGCTTTTGAATATCTTATCCATCATGACTATCCTAGTCTTCAAAAACTATTGAAAAAACTTTAGCCTGATTAAGCTTAAATTCCAATCGCATTGCGTTCAGTCGCGTGATTTGAGGCGCAAAAACTAACTTGTCGGTTGATGTGTCATAGATCCTTTTTGTAGCTACAGGCTCATTTTTTTCGTCATATAGGTTCACTTCCAGCCAGCCGTTTTCCTTAATATCTGTAGTTATTTTAATTGCTTGGCCAGTTTGTTTGAATATTGGCGTGTTTATGACCCCAATTTTTTTTGTATTGACCTGCTGATAGCCGGCGAAGCCATCCGGGCGGACAGTGGCAAGCGCAAGGCATCCATTTCTCCAGCTGGTGTGTAACCAGTCACTGCCGCCATAATAGATACGAATTTCATCATCGAGGAATATCGGTGTTGCGCATGCGTAAACACACCCATAGTCATAATCAAGGATGTGCTCAGAACATTGGACAAATGGCTGGCCCTCGTCTATACGATGCCAATTTGCTGTATCTGGACTCCAAGCGAGCTCGGTCCAGACACGATCAGAATTTTGGTCGTGTATTGCAAGTAAGCCGATATATGTGTTTGCATGATAAAAAACCGGCATAGCATAGGGTTGGTGATCCCAGGACTTGCACCGCAACACGACCTCAGGTCTGGACCATTCCAGAAAATCACTACTCTCAATACGCGAGACTTCGCGACCCCAAGCATGATTAGTTTTTGTGGGTGGACCCTCTAGTTTTCGATCAGTCTCCCCCCAGCTCCTGGTAAATCCAACGTATTTTTCTAACGTAGGCGCCCAAATGACATTGTTGTGGGTGTCTCCAGCGATCTTATCCTTACTGACAAGTTTTCGTGCAGGTGACCATGAAAGACCATCACCTGAAAGGCTTGTTTTTAGGCCTTGAAAGATGGACTTGTAAAGCTGTGATTTATTCTTTTCATGAGTGTCTTTAAAGATGCCAGCACCATGAGGTCCGCTCCAGACTATATTATTTTTAGAGTTCCCTTCAAACGTTGTTAGTTGTAGATCCGGTTTATCCCATTTTAGTCCATCTTTAGATGTTGCATAACAGATGCCCATCTCCTGAGAGTCATGACCCTCATATGTTCTCCGTTTCCGTTCCGATAGTGACATATCTTTCGATGAGTGGGCGATAATGAATGGGCTGTACCAGCACTTATAGAGCTCCTCACTCTCGTCATAGAGAATATTACCATACAGGTTATCGAACCTTTTTTCCCAAGGCTTGTCTTCCACCATCAATGGATTCTGGTGATGTTTACTTACGCTACCCACTTTTAGTTCTGCATTTTCAGAGCTGGAGATGTTGCGCTTATCGAGAAGTAAAAAGCGTGTCTTTCGGATTGCTTTCATAAGAATTCTTAGTTATTTGTAGTAAGTGCATAGTTTATGTTTGTTCGGTATTTTTGATAATACTAATTTTTTTAGTGCACTAGAACTGTGCAACTTATGCTTTTAAATTTTCCCGATAGATTTTTTGGATTAAATACTGATTATTTAATTAGAAAATAAGTATATTGCTCACTGGAGGTAAAAAAATTACACTAAAGCCGTCAAACAGAGCTGTTTTATTTTTAGTCGTGATCTGTGTTTACGAAAGGAAAATAGTTGGTTTTTATATTTACAAATAATTTTTTTATGGCAATTTGGCCCAAATTTTTGGTCAAACCCAAATGAAATATTTCAGATTTTGAAAATTTTTCTTATATAAATATCAAAATAAAGTGTATAACATGCGTCGCGAGGCTTCTTGGGAGCTGCTCTTCAAGAGTAATGAGAAGAATTTTTCATTTTCTTTTTAGGAGGCGTTAGAGGCATGTTACGACTCTTTAGGCTACATCTTCTTGTAGGCTCGATTCTCTGTGGTGTGGTCTCCCCCGCAGCCGCCACTAATTTTATCCTGATTCTAAGCGATGATCAGGGCTGGGGAACAATGTCTTTTGAATATGATCCAGAAGTGCCCGATTCAAAAAGTGATTTTTATCAGACCCCCAATGTTGAGAAGTTAGCGCGTTTAGGGATGCGCTTCACTAACGCATATTCGGCACATCCAAATTGCTCCTCGTCGCGGGCTTCAATTCAAACGGGTCGCTCGCCTGCAGCTTTGAGGTTTACTGAGACAGCTGATCGATCGCTAGAAAAACATAAAAAATGCCAAAATGAACCTTTAGCAGGAGTATACTGTGAAAAAATCAAAGATCTGAAAAAGCGGATAAAAAAACTTGAGACTTTATTCATTGGTAATAGATTAGTTCCTCCGGCACACATTGCAGACTTGCCATTAAACGATATAACAATTCCTGAGCTGTTGAAGCGTCACAACCAATCATACAGGGCTGCTCACTTTGGGAAGTGGCATCTCAGCGGAGGTGGTCCCTCTCAACATGGATATGATGCCTCAGATGGGGACACCAAAAATGGGCCAGGATCTTCTGAAAAAAATCTACCCCATAACCCAAAAAAAATGTTTGAAATTACAAAGCGATCCATTAAATGGATAGAGGCACAGGTTTTCGATGAGAAACCATTTTTCCTTCAACTCTCACACTATGCTGTTCATGCCCTATCTCAGAGTCGACCAAGTACTGAAAAAAAATTCAAAAATCTATCGACCGGAAGACGACATAGAAATGCTGCTTTTGGATCAATGTTGTTTGATATGGATACCACGATTGCAATGCTGTTAGATACGGTAAAGAAGTTGGACATCGCTAATAGCACTTATATTTTTTTTACGTCCGATAACGGTACCTATCGCATTGGAGATTCAGGAAACACAAATGGACCGCTTAGGGGTTTCAAGAGCGAGTTGTGGGAGGGTGGCTTACGGGTTCCTTTCATCGCAGTCGGCCCGGGTATCAAACCTAATTCTATTAATTCGAGTCCAGTTATTGGGTGGGACTTCCTACCAACTATTGGTGATCTCGCAGGGACATCAGATCTTCCTGAGTCTATCGAAGGAGTGTCTCTGAGGCCAACGTTACTGTCCAAGAATAAGCAGGTTGTCAGACCACGGGGAGAGCTCATATTCCATTATCCACACTACCTGCATCCAGCTCGAAGTGGCGAGCTCAGGAAGAGACAGCTCGATGTCGTCCCGCGTTCCGCCATTCTTTCCGACAGATGGAAACTTCATTATTGGTGGGAAGATGATAGGGTAGCCCTCTTCGATATGAAAAGTGCTCCACTTGAGGTAGATGATGTGTCCGCAGACAATCCAGAAATAACTCGTAAGTTATTTGCAAGATTGATGGCATACCTTGATAGGGTGGACGCACAGAAACCGCTGCCAAATTTAGACTATGACCCGTTAACTGATCCACGAGTTAACCCATTGATTCGTAATTGATAGCTGACACAAGGCGGAGGCTTGAGTTAGCCTAAGTATCCCTCAAAAGTTAATCTCTGAAAAGGATTACTCATAAAGTATCATTTTTTGAATTTCCGTTTTTTACCATCCTCCGTTTTTAGCTATGGATTCAAATCTTATTCGAGGGGTTGGACTGTTGAAAGGTGCTCCTCTAGTAGAGCCTTTAGCGATTGAACCTCTTCGGGGTTTAGATGCGCTATGTCATATCTTTCGCCGGGATCGAGATCAACATTAAACAAGAGAGCCGGGTCTGCAACTTGAGGCTTGTTCTGGTCGAGTAGCATCTCTCTGACTTCTTTCCCATATATCCTGTCACTTCCATCGGCGGGTATACCGAAGGATCGTGAAGTCTCAACATGAAGTTTAAAAGAACCCTTCCGGATTGCGAACGGACGGTGGTGCTTGTAATAAATCATGTTGTCTCGTGCACTTGAAACGTTGCCGGTGAGTGTTTCTGATATGTCAACTCCGTCGATAACCCGATCGGACGGAACTTGCGATCCAGTTAATGCCGCAATCGTGGGCAACAGATCCAGAGTGGATCCTATTCCCGCTTCAACTCGAGGCGATATCTTGCCGGGCCACCAAAAGATTGCAGGAACTCGCATACCACCCTCCCAAGTGGTACCTTTACCACCTCTTAACGGCCCCGGGCTTCCTCCTAAATCCATCATGCCGATCCACGGACCATTATCCGAGGTGACAACCACGAGCGTATCCTCGCCGAGCCCGTTGTGTTCCAATGCATCAATCACCTGGCCAGTGCTATGATCCAGCTCGTTGATCACATCAGCATAGTATCCTCCAACACTCTGTCCCCAAAGCTCTTTTGCAGTGAATAGAGGTATGTGAGGCAAGCTGTGCGCAAGATACAGAAAGAAAGGTCGATCCTTGTTGTCTGAAATGAATTCGACGGCCTTGTCGGTATATCGCTGTGTAATAGTCCACTGATCAACCGGTCTTTCAATGACTTCCTCGTCCTCCATGAGGACTACGTCCCAGTCATTAATGTTCGCCCCAATACGCATAAGGTCCAGCTTTTTTCTGAGTGGTTTTGTAACCCATGATGGAGTTGGCCCTCCGACCGCATCCATATCATTACTGTATGGAATCCCGAAGTAGGTGTCGAAGCCCTGGGCAGTTGGGAGGTAGTCAGGCATGTGTCCGAGATGCCATTTACCGACTGCGGCTGTGGTATATCCGTTCTCCCTCAGCATTTCAGCTATGGTGATTTCGTCTCTGTGCATACCATGCACGTGATCAGGGAAGACGAGTTTGAGCCGCTCTTTTCCGTCTCCGCGTTTTATACGAACAGGCAGACGTCCCGTTAAGAGTGCTGCACGACTCCGTGTGCAGGTGGGGAATGCGGCATAAAAGTTGGTCCACTTTTGTCCCTCGTACGCAAGCCGCTCAAATATTGGTGTCTGGGCCGTTGGGTTTCCGTATGGAGTTATATCACCATACCCCATGTCATCCATAAAAATAACGACTATATTCGGAGCTCTTTTCTCTCCCACCTCAGGAGCATCTGAAGGTTTTTTATCTGAGCAACTCGCGGTTAAAAATAGAATCGGTATCATGCACACGAGATGTACCGCCGAGCTCTTGTATAAGGTTTTCATTCTTTCTCCCCATGTTATAGTTTTGAATTTATAGGATATCCAGTTTTTATTGTGTTGTGAGGTAATCTCTAGCAATGCTAGGAGACCTGCTTGTAACGCAAAATTTTATTTTTACATAATGCTGTTTACCGGGTGTTTCTATCCGTCTTAAGCTCTCTATAGATTGAGTTACTACGTTTCTCTTCAAATTTACGTCAGTTATGTTAGTCTACTATTTGTGAGGATATTTAATGGTTTTTTAAGAATACCTAGCGCTTACACTATATAGCTTTAAGATCAGGTTTTCGCTCTCGGGCTAGCTCAATCCTCTTCCTCAGTAGCGCCTGCAATTGTTTCTTTTCGTCTGAATAGCCTTTGTCTCCCCAAATATTATTAAATTCTTCTGGGTCTTCTTTGTGGTCATACATTTCTCCTCCGTGAACGCCACCACCCCATTCGGTATAACGATATCTCTCTGTCCTGATGGAATATCCAAGCATCCCATCAAGTTGAACCCCTGGACGAGAAAGAACGGCGCTTTTCCTTTTATTGGACATTGCTTGGCTATGGGACTGGCTTAGTGCAGAGGAGCGGAAAGTCATGTGGGGCGCGTCTAGCAAACCCGCAAAACTTCTACTAGCTACGTGGCTTGGGATCGCTATGTTTGCAAGGTCCAGAATTGTCGGGTAAATATCAACTAACTCTACGATTGAGTCGCTGACTTTGCCTTTTTGTTTGGCGTTTGGGGAGGAGATGATTAGGGGTATTCGTAGTGTATCTTCGAACAGGTTTGGTTTCTGCCACAAGTCGTGCTCACCCAACAAGAAGCCATGATCTGATGCGAACACCACAACCGTCGACTCTCTTAATCCCAACTCATCAAGCTTGTTGAGAAGATGTCCCACTTGATTGTCTACAAAACTTATAGACGCAAAATATCCTTGGAGGAGAATTTTTTCTTGTTCTTCACTCATGTCAAGTTCATAGGGCTTATCCGCAAGGTGTACGAAAGGGATATCCTCTCGGTCATTTTTGGGATTATTTCTAATTACGATGTCCTCGATTGGGTACATATCAAAATACTCATCCGGCACCGCAAAGGGAACATGCGGCAGGTTGTAACCCACAGCAAGAAAAAAGGGTTTCTTTTGATTCTTTTCTTGTCGACGATCGAGGATTTCTAGTGCACGCATTGTAGTAACCCCATCCACATAATCCTCAGGACTTCCGCCTAAGCGTGCCCAACCCAACCATCCTCCCTGATAGTTTTTCTCTCTATTTCTGGGTTCCAATATGGGTCCGAGATATTGAACATTTTTCTGCAGTTCAGGCTTGTGATCGATTCTTTGGGGACTAATCATGTGATCCCAGGATCCGGTATTGTCGTCCCATGCTTTTGTGTCATCATAAATCCCACCATCAAGCCTTTCGGATGGACCATGGTGGAATATCTTTCCAACGGCCGCTGTGAAGTAGCCATTCCTCCTAAATACCTGAGGTAAAGTCTCTACCTTCGGCACATAATCTCTGAAATATTTTGTTAATCCTGACCAGTCAATAACGCCTGTCTGGTCAGGATATAGCCCCGTCAAAAAACTACTTCGACTTTGGGTGCACTGGGGATATTGAACATAAGCGCGTTCAAACTGGGTTCCATGTGCCGCCAGCATGTCGAGGTTTGGCGTTTTCACTACGGTATCCCCGTAGGTGCCTAAACGTGCATTCAAGTCATCAGATAAGATAAGAAGTATATTTGTGTTTCCATTCACGTATGGTGTTAACAAAAAAAACACCAAAAATGAACCGATAAATTGAGGGCAATATCGTGTGAGTGAACTCTCTGAAACACCTCTGTCCGAGGGCAAATTATCGGGTTTCATGTAGAAACTCACGGGGTTCTCTAGAGCCCAGCATTCGCTCTTGAAGCACCTCTCTTAGACGCTCTCTCATGTGCGCATACTCGGCGGTTGAATAAAGGTTGTTAATTTCTTTTGGGTCTGACCTATGATCATATAATTCACCGCCATGAAGACCGCCGTCCCACTCCGTATAGCGAAAATTTCTGGTTTTAATAGTGTAGCCCATTACATTGTTCAGTTGTACTCCAGAAGTCACAGATGTACTCGCTTGACTATGACTCATGCTCAGGGCCGTCTTCCGACCTAGTTCCTGAGGTTGCTCTAAAAGTGGAGCAAAACTTTCTCCGGCGTTATGGCTAGGGATGACTACTCCGGCTAATTCAAGGATTGTTGGATAAAGATCGATTAACTCAACGATCGCCTCACTGGACCCCCCAGGATTTTTAACGTCGGATGAGGATATTATTAACGGAACACGCAGTGTCTGCTCGAACAAGTTCGGTTTTTGCCATAGATCATGCTCTCCTAGGAGGTATCCATGATCTGAGGTAAACACTATGAGAGTAGATTTTTTGAGGTCTAGCTCATCAAGTTTTTGAATTAGCCGGCCTACCTCATCATCTATGAAACTCGTTGAGGCATAGTACGCCTGTATCATTTCCTTTTTTTTATCTTCAGCCATTTCAAGCTGATAGGGACGGTCTGAAAGTTGAGGCAACGGAATGTCCTCACGATCGTTTTTCGGGACGTTTTCAATCGAAATTTTAGTGGTTGGATATAGATCATAAAACTTCTCTGGTGCAGCAAAAGGCACGTGAGGGCGAACATAACCTACAGCGAGAAAGAACGGTTTATTATCCTGCCTCTCTGAAAAGGCGGTGAGAATTTTAGAAGCCGTGTTTGTAATTTTCCCATCTGTGTAGTCATTCCGAGTCCCGCCAAGCCTGATTGTGCTGAGCCAGCCCCCATTCATATTAGAGCTTTTCTTTTCTTCATTGATATGCGGGCCGAGATACTTGATTTGGTCGGCGCTCGTCCTATCTATACCAGCGGGATTATATTTTTCACTCCAAGAGATTGGATCGTCATCTATATGAGGGCTTCCAATGCCACTTGGTACGTCAAAATGAAATATCTTTCCTACCGCTGCGGTGTGGTAACCACTTTCCTTGAGGACCTGAGGAAGAGTTCGTACCTTGGGCACTGTGTTTCGAAAGCTGTGATGTAGTCGAAATACGCCGTTCTGCCCAGGGTAAAGCCCTGTCAGAAAACTCGCCCGGCTTGCCATGCATTGTGGATAGTTTGCATAGGCTCTATCAAAACGTATTCCCCGTTTTGCAAGCTTGTCAATGTTTGGAGTTTTAGCGAGGGGATCCCCGTATGTCGAAATCCTTGTATTTAGATCATCGGTCAATATAAGCAGGATGTTTGGTGCGCAGAGGCATGCCTGCGCGAAAGAAAGAGTAAAAAGCGTCATTAAAAAGCGGGAGAGACTTTGTCTAGAATTATGATTCGCAGTGATCATGGTTCTGGTCCCTGACGTTGCGTTTGTGTCCATTGTCATTTAGAGTCCTACAGCTACGGTGCATGAGTTTGGGGCCGATAGGTGCAGGACCCATTAACAACCCTTGGGGACGGTGATGACGATCAAACGCACTCACTCTTTTAATCTTAGGTGGCAAACAAGGGTATGCCAACTCTTTTTTTTGGTTTCGCCGCGGTAGAGTACTTTCTAAAATCTATGAAAAATTGATTGCTTGTACTTACTATAAACCTCAGTTTACGAGAG
>PCCK01000044.1 GCA_002731695.1 Porticoccaceae bacterium | reverse complement strand
ACTGACCTCATCTCATTAGGAGATCGACCACTGGGACGCCCCATAAAAAACCCTTATTATCCACAACAGAAAAACAGTATATCGAGATTAGGATCGTTGTGGGTAAATTTTAGAATCCGGCCCAGAAAATTACGAACCTTACGAAACTTTTACGCGATGTTTTGATACCATGGAGTAAATTAATAATGGAGGAGCATAATGCCTAGAAGTATGACCGCCTTTGCTCGAAACCGAAGGGAACTAGGCTGGGGCACAATTTCTTGCGAAATACGATCTTTGAATCATCGATTTCTTGAAACAAGCTTTCGTCTGCCCGAATCTTTTCGACAAACCGAAAACTCTCTTCGCGAAATCGCGCGTGCAAAACTTCAGCGAGGTAAAATTGACTGCACAATACAACTCACATTGACCGAAAATGAAAATCTCTTGCAGGCGAATATTCCATTAGCAAGACGCTACATAGATGTAGCTGAGAAGCTATCAAACGAAATTCAAAATCCAGCACCGATTTCTGCACTTGAGGTAATGCGATGGCCGGGGATAATTATAGACAAAGACTTGAATACCGATAAAGTCGAGGAAGAAGTGCTTGAGCTCTTTACAAATACTATTGGCCAATTACTCGAAGGGCGAGCTCGAGAAGGCGAGAAGCTGACTGAAATGATATTACTTCGTCTCTTAAATATGGAGGAGCAGATTAGAAAAATTAAAATTAACCTTCCAAAAATTTTGGAAAGTCAAAGAACTCGATTGAAAGATCGGCTCACTCAAATCAAGCAAGACCTCGATAATGATCGCGTAGAACAGGAAATGGTACTCGTCGCCAACAGGACCGATGTGAATGAAGAGCTGGAACGATTGGAGGCGCATATTTTTGAGGTTCGCAGGACACTTAAGAGTAAAGAAGCTATCGGCCGAAGGCTTGATTTTTTGATGCAAGAATTGAATCGCGAGTCTAATACTTTGGGGTCCAAATCAATCGCAGGTGTCACAACGCAAGCGTCTATCGAATTAAAAGTTTCAATTGAGCAAATGCGAGAGCAAATCCAAAATATTGAATAGTTTGTTGCTATTTTTGTAAATAATATGATTTTATTAGTGTCTGTGAGAATTGTGGTGGGGATTACTGTTCCTTACCTGAGATGGGCGTTCCGCTCGGTGGGGGAAAATGGCTGATTCATCATGATGAATCATGTATTCGTAACAAAGCGTCGTTAACCTTATTTTAAACATTTATATTGCACTACTTTTTAATTTTTTGGAGAAAAAGTATTATGTCATGTATCTTTCGTAATGGAATTTCCATTGTTATTCTTAGCCTCTCAGCTCTTAGTTTCATGTCATTCTCTGACACAACAGCAAGCATCAAGGGAGTAGTCTTTGATTCCAAAGCGGTTCCGATCGAAGCAGCAACGGTACAAGTAGTAGATAAAAGAACGGGAGTTGAAAAGAGTTTCCAAACAAATGGTTCTGGGATCTTTTTAGCCACTGGGCTTGCAGTTGGCGGGCCATATCAAGTTTCAGTTACAGGCCAGAACACGATCATAATTAGATCACTTGACCTTGGCGAAACTACCAATGTCGTCTTTCGAGCGGATTCACAGATTGAGGTTAACGAAGTGATAGTGACTGCGGAAGCGGGTGATAACACACGTCTTGCCGCTATGGGGTCTTCTTCTCTATTCGACGAGTCAGATCTGAATAATTTGGTGGCTTTTGAGAGAGAGGTGTTCCAGTTATACGAGACGGATCCAAGGTTATATATTGATGGGTATGGTTCAAGGGGATCTGTTAACTGCGCGGGTAAGCACCCGAGATACAATACTTTTACCGCCGACGGCGTGAATTATGCTGACCGGTTCGGACTCAATAGTAATGGTTTCGCTACCGCTGACGGAATGCCAGTCCCATATGATGCAATTGAACAGGTGGCGGTAGAATTTTCTCCTCTAGATGCGAAGCTTGGAGGATTTTCCGCGTGCTACATGAATCTGGTCACCAAAAGTGGTACCAACGAGTGGGAAGGCAGCGTTTTTTATGAATTTACCAGCGACGATTTGCAAGGTGACCGAGTTGGAGATGTTTCTTATGACCCAACACCATATGATTCAACGCAGATGGGATTTTCATTTGGGGGTCCGATCATAACCGACAAGCTGTTTGTATTTGCCGCATATGAAGAGAAGGAACTGCCGAGAGGAACAGCTGCTGGTTACAATGGTCAAGGTTCTGGGGATGACAAGTCCTGGCTTACTCAAGCTGATTGGCAGCGAATTCAAGACATCGCAAGCGATGTTTACGGCTATGATGCAGGAGGTTCGCCAACCAATACGGTTGCGCCAAATGAGAAATATTCCTTAAAAATTGACTACACAATCAATGATCAACATTCCGCACACTTCCTTTATGGCTTCTCGGAAGGGAACGAGCAACGTCTTTCCGACTCAGATCCCAATGAGTTTGAATATGCTAATCATATGTATACCAAAGGAGCAAAGCTCACGGCTAAAACACTAAAGCTTAATTCTCAATGGACCGACTCTTTTTCTTCGGAAGTTTTTATCAACAATACCGAGATGATTGACTCCCAAAATACCAATGGACCGCTGGACTTCGGTGATCACCAAATTAACTTGGGAAACCCATTTGGAGGCGGTGGAGTGGTCTACGTTGGAGCAGATGACTCGCGTCAAGCCAATGAGCTCTCGTGGTTTTCTACCTTGATAAAGCTAAAGGGATCACTTGTTTTAGATAAACATATCATTGAGGGCGGCTATGAAAAGGATACTATCGAAGTGTTCAATATGTTTGTGCCTCACTCTGCAGGAGGAGAACATGACTACCGAGATTACAGCGATGAAAATCCCGCAAGTTGTTCTAATCTTTCAGCCACCCAGCGTTTGGAAACTCAGAACGACTCAGATACATCTAACGACTGCGGTTTGACAGGGATTGACGGTTTTGAGCTCGGAAAACCATATGCAATCTACTATGGCAGCGGTTCTGGTACAAATAATCCTAGAGACGGCGCTGCAAGCTATGACCTAGATATGAATGCGTTATATGTTCAAGACACATATCTCTTCGATGCCATAGGTTTGGAGGTCACTGCAGGACTGCGCTATGAATGGTTTGAAACTGATGACACCCCTAACTTTAACGCGAATTTGCTTACTCAAGCGGGAGTTAGGAATGACGTCAGCATAGATGGTCTAGATATTTTGATGCCACGAATAGGTGTCGAGTACGATTTTAGCGAGGACATAAAACTTCGAGGTGGATTGGGTGTTTTCTCTGGTGGAAACCCGCTGGTTTGGCTATCTAACACCTATTCCGACGGCGTGATAAGAGTATTTTCCTCGAGGTTCAGGGAGAGCGGGCAACCGTCTGTCTTTGACATGTTTCTAGGAATCAATGGCAACGGAAGGCCTGGCTACGACGCGCCACAAAGCCTTTACCAAAATGTTGCCAATACCACTCCTGCGGACGCAGACACCTATCAGGTTGCTGTGTTGGATAGTGCTTTCGATCAGCCGAGTGAGCTCCGATATACCATAGGCGGCACTTGGTTCATAGATGACTCGATGCGCCTTGAAGTAGATCTAATTCACTCTACACTTCGGGATGCAGTAATCACAATAGATCCCGGGCAAGAAACACTGTTGTCTACACTTGCGGGTGCTCCAATTTACACAGACAAGCCCGGAAACCCCTGCTGTGGTACTCACTTACTTACCAACTCTGATCACGATGCTAAATCAACTATGTTTTCCGTTCTTCTAAACAAAGAATTTGATTTTGGCCTGACAGCAAATATTGGTTATGCGAGTGTCTCAGCTGAAGATTTGTCAGGCATGGAAGCAGCGCAAGCATCCACAAACTATCAGAAGACCGCACTCGTTGATGCAAATAATCCATCTGTTGGCGACTCAATGTATGCTGTTCCTCACCGATTCACGTTTAACCTCAACTACAAAATACAACTGATATCGGGTTATGACACCATGTTGCAACTCAGTGGCTTCAGGAGCGCAGGTCAACCGACGAGTGCAGTTATGTCTTCTGAGGGTTTAGAGCCCAATATTGAGGAACAGCGACATCTACTTTATGTTCCCACACTCAATGATCCTGCGGTTGATCTCAGCCGGATGTCTAGTTCAGATCTAGCGTCATTTGATTCGTTTATCGCAGAACAAGGACTAGCTCGCGGAACATTTGTCGGACGAAACGAGCTGAGCTCTCGATGGAGGACCCGCCTTGACCTGTACGTTCTTCAGGAAATTCCTGCATTTTTTGAAGGCGCCAAAGGACATGTATATCTAAAAATGTACAACCTCGGTAACTTCTTGAGCGATGATAATGGCTTTCAGGGAGACGCCGCACCTGATCAAATGATAGTAGCCTCTGACGTAAACGCCGATGGGCAGCACGTTTACACCGCGTTCAATGCTCCTGAGGTGACCGACCAGAATATCCAATACTCTGTGTGGAATGCAAAACTGGGTGTTAAATTCAGTTTTTAAATGGTATTTTAGAAAAATAAAAGGGCCTTTTACATAAAAGGGCCTTTTTTTCTAGGCTATCCCTGCAAAGTTTTTCAATCAGATAACCTGTTAAGAAATAATGCTTCCTGTATACTTTGTATTAATTTTTTCAAGAAACACAGGAGAAAAACAAGCATATATGTCAAGTGGCTCGCTTTTTATAATATCAGCTCCCTCCGGCGCTGGGAAGACAAGTCTTATCGACAAGGCAGTATCGCAGTTGAGCAACGTCTGTACATCGGTTTCTCATACCACACGGACGCCTCGGGCCGGCGAAATTAATGGCACGCATTACTACTTCGTCACTCACGAAAAATTCGAACAAATGCGCACCAAAGGTGAATTTCTTGAGTCGGCAAATGTGCACGGCAACTTATATGGTACCTCTCGTCAATGGGTTGAGGAAAAGATAAGCAATGGCCTCGATGTTATCCTAGAAATTGACTGGCAAGGGGCTAACCAAGTCCGTTCGGTATTTAAAAGCGGTGTCAGTATTTTTGTTCTTCCTCCCTCGGTCGGGGAATTACGACAGCGTCTTTTTGACCGTGGCCAAGATTCTGTGCTTGTAATTGAGAGACGGATGGCCGAGGCACGGAAAGAGATAAGTCATTGGAAAGACGCAGATTATGTGATAACTAACGATGACTTCGAAACTGCATGCGAAGAGCTCCAACAACTTCTTTCCGGAAGGTTTGATGACCCGTCATTACGAACAACGAACATCTCTTTTTCCAATTTAACTAGAGAATTATTGTCGAATTAATCACATTCTTGTATACTCGTCCCTCTTGAAATATTGTTGAGATCCAAGTGGAGTTGTTATGGCCCGAATCACCGTCGAAGACTGTCTCGAGAATGTAGACAACCGATTCGAGCTAGTTATGATTGGCTCGAAACGTGCCCGTCAATTAGCCGTGGAGGGTCGCCCTGCCTTAGTACCTGAGGGGAACGATAAACCAACAGTGGTAGCACTTCGAGAGATAGCAGGGGGTCATGTGGACGCAAGCATCCTGTCGCCCATAAAACAAAATTTCGCTCTAAACGAAGATGTTGATGAAAGTGGTGGACAATCGGCAGCAACTGAGACAGATCTTGAAGCAGAAGCAGATGCCGCCATTGCGGCAGCTCTGGAGGCGCTGGCTGGTAACGATCAATTAGATGCGGCGTCCGATGATACTGTAATTGTTGACGAAGAATCATTTCCTCTCTCAGATGGGCAATCCCCTGATTAGAGATTCCTCGGGATCCATGGTGTGGCGCTCCTAGGACTTACAGAAAAATTAACTTATCTTAGTGAACCGGATATACGCAGAATTGAGCGGGCGTATCGTTACGCTGAACGCAGTCACACTGGACAAGTTCGTCAGACAGGTGACTTGTATATAACTCATCCCCTAGCGGTAGCGAACATACTTGCCGATATGCATATGGACCCAGAGGGTCTTATGGCGGCAATGTTGCATGACGTCATAGAAGACACTGGAGTGACCAAGGGACAAATCTCTCGTCGTTTCGGTCGTACTGTAGCGGATCTCGTAGATGGCGTCAGTAAACTCAATGAAATTGAGTTTGAATCAAAGGCACAGCAGCAAGCAGAGAGTTTTCAGAAGATGACTCTTGCCATGTCTCGGGATATTCGAGTTGTTTTGGTCAAACTTGCCGATCGCCTACATAATATGCGTACACTAGGAACCCTTTCAGCAGACAAACGTCGCCGAATTGCCCGAGAGACCATGGAAATCTATGCTCCTATCGCGCAACGTCTTGGTATTGAGCATGTAAGAATTGAATATGAAGAACTCAGCTTTGCAGCAATGTATCCACTGCGTCACCAAAGACTCCGAGAAGCAACAGAAGCTGCCAGACAAAATAGAAAAGCCTTCGTTATAGAAATCCGACAGGCCATTGAAAATTGTTTAGAGCAAGAATCTATTAACGCTCTCGTCAAGGGTCGACAAAAACATCTGTGGAGTATCTACCTAAAAATGCGGGATAAAAAGAAAGCTTTCAGAGATATCATGGATGTTTTTGCATTCAGATTGGTAGTTGATTCTGTAGACAACTGCTACCGCGCTCTCGGAATGATGCATAGTATTTTTAAGCCAGTTCCAGGCGAGTTTAAAGATTATATTGCCATACCGAAAGCTAATGGCTATCAGTCGCTTCACACAGTGCTAGTGGGTATGCATGGAGTATTGATTGAGGTGCAAATACGAACTACCGAAATGGAAATGATCGCAAACTACGGTATCGCCGCTCATGGAGAATACAAAGCTGGAAATACCCGAAAAGAGGGAAGCCAAAGCAGGGCGTCGAGGTGGATTCAAGGCCTTTTAGCTATGCAAAAACAAGCAGGAAACTCGATTGAGTTCTTGGAGAATGTTAAAGCAGACTTATTTCCAGACGAGGTATATGTCTTTACACCACGAGGAGAAATCATAGAACTACCCACTGGAGCAACCGCCGTTGACTTTGCATACTCCGTGCATACTGCCTTGGGAAATAGTTGCATTGCTTGCAGGGTTGATGGTCAGCTAACTCCTCTTTCAGAGGGGCTCCAGAGCGGGCAAAAGATTGAGATTATCAGCGCTGAGGGCGCACAACCAAATCCCAACTGGCTTAGCTTCGTCGCCACTGCAAAGGCTCGTAGCGCAATACGGCATTTTTTAAAGACCCAAGAGCATGATGAATCCGTCAATCTTGGAAAGCGACTTCTTGACCAAGCACTCAGCAGATTTGGAACCAGCTATCGTCAGTTAAAAAAATCAGAAATCAAACGAATTCTTCAAAGCTCAGGCGCCTCCACTTTTAAATATATTTTGCATCAAATAGGATTAGGAAATCGAGTGCCCCTTGCAATAGCAAATCTGATCGTACCTTTAGAGGAATCTCAAACAAAAGATCAAAATCGTAAACCGCCACTGCCGCTTGAGGTTGGGGGACAAAAAGCTATGTTACTTCAATATGGAAAGTGTTGTCATCCGATTCCAGGAGATCCGATACTTGGTCATCTTAGTCCCGGAAAGGGCGCTGTAGTGCATCTGGAATCTTGCCGAAATCTTATTGAATTGAGATCGAATCCCGAAAAATGTACTCCAATGACTTGGTCAGACTCCGTTCAGGGTCAATTTCCTGTAGAGTTAAAAGTGGAGGTAACGCCAAAGAGAGGTTTTATTGCTACACTTGCCTCTAGAATTACTGAAAAAGATGCAACCATCGAAAAAATAAGTACGCTAGAAAAAGATGCTTTCACCAGTATAGTTGATATTGTAATCGCAGTGCGCGACCGGACCCACCTTGCAGATATTTTGCGAAGGGTTCGGGCACTCTCCCCTGTCCGCAGGGTTTCTCGTGTGAGAAACTAACATAAATTACTTTTGGAGAACTCGTTACCGTGACAAACAGAGCCACTATTCAAACAAATAACGCGCCGATGGCAATTGGAACATACTCACAAGCTATAAAAGTAAATAATACTGTATACCTCTCTGGGCAAATTCCCCTCGATCCGTCAGTGATGCAACTCGTTGATACAGATATAGAAAATCAAATCTGTCAGGTTCTCGAAAACCTTCAAGCCGTTTGCTATGCCGCTGGGGGCGATTTAAATTGTTTAGTAAAACTGAATGTCTTCCTCACAAATTTGGATAACTTTGCACTTGTCAACAAGGCAATGGAAAAGTATTTTGCAAAACCTTATCCAGCACGAGCGGCAATTGGAGTAGCCGCACTACCCATGGACGCGGCAGTTGAGATGGATGGAATTATGGTCATCTAAGTTTCTCTTATCAAAGCTCGGTAACCATCTCGGAAGGTGGGGTACTTAAAGCAAAATCCGCTTTCCAACAGCCTTTGGTTATTACAACGACGAGAGATTTTGTATTCTTTAGCCACACCCCCTTGAGGCCTTTGAAAATCGACACCAAGTTCTTTCGCCAACCACTCATATACCACTTTTTGAGTTACTGGCTCGCAATCGCTAGCTATGTACAATGGATCGAGACTCTCACCACCAAAATATCTTTTAATTAGATGACTAAAAACCGCTGCACAATCATCGCTATGGATCCTATTAGTCCATTTTTCCGGGAATTGAATCCGAACACCGCCCGAACGGATCTTATTCAAAAAACTCTTTCTTCCGGGGCCATAGATTCCGGAGAATCTGACCACCACATACCTGCAAGATAATTGAGAGATCAATAGTTCCGCCTCCAACAATGATTTTCCTGCGAAGTCCTGATCGAAGGGGCAGCTCTCTTCATTAACCCATGCCCCGCCGTGATCACCATACACTCGTGTACTAGAGGTCCAAATAAGGAGCTTCGGCGGATGATTTGCTAAACTCACGGCACTTTTTAATGCTTCCGCTGCTGCAACATAAGAATCACGATAGGCAGACTGACAAAATGCCGCGGGGGTAACAGTGACAATAACAACATCAAACGGTTCCGCTAAAACCCTCTTCATATCCAAAACATTGGTCACATCAGCAGAAATTGACACGATTGGACTGGGTAATTGACTCCGCCTACGGTTGAGCCCGAAACAAGTATGCTCTGGTGCAAGCATAAGTGCAGTACGCTTACCCAAGTCTCCGCACCCAGCCATCAATATTTTCACGTAAATTTCCTTAGTTGAAACTTATTAGCTATCATTAATGACGTACCCATTAAGGACCACATGTGATGTCAATGCAAGCATCGACTGATGAGCTCGGGAAATGCAGAACCAACAAAGGGTAAGTGTTCAAATTTTACGGGGTGTCGGTCCACAACTCGCCGAGAAATTAAAAAAACTTGGTCTTGAGACAATTCAAGATTTAGTTTTTCACCTCCCACTTCGCTACGTAGATAAGACTAAGATATCGCCAATCGGAGGCCTTCACCCGTTCACCAGCGCGGTAATTGAGGGAGTCATAAAAGCAAGCAATGTCGTTTTCGGGAGGAGGCGCAGCCTTTTATGTAGACTTCAGGATAATACTGGCATCGTCACTCTGAGATTTTATCATTTTAACAAGTCGCAACTATCGGAATTGCGCCTCGGAACCAAACTACGTTGTTTCGGAGAAATTCGCAGGGGATCATCAGGAATCGAAATATATCATCCTGAATTCACAGTATTAAAGGAAGAGCTTCCAACCGCTCTAGATGACAAGTTAACCCCTATCTATCCTACAGGAGAGGGCGTGACACAAACTCGTATTCGAAGTCTATGCGCGCTGGCACTAACCAAGTTAGACGATACATCGTTAAGTGAGTTACTTCCAAAGCATACAACAAATGAATACTCGCTAATTAAAGCTTTAAAATTTTTACATAACCCTCCTGTAAATACGGAACTGAATATTCTCGCGACGGGTAAACACCCAGCTCAGCTAAGGCTAATCCGCGAAGAATTAGTCGCGCATCAATTGAGTCTTCTCCTTCTTCGACAAAGGATTCAAAAGCATCCTGCAAAGTCGCTAGTCGAGAAGTTAAACCAAAGAGATAACTTTTTGGCACAGCTATCTTTTAAACTTACTTCAGCACAACTAAAAGTTAGCGCAGAGATAAGCCATGACATGTCAAAGCCTGCACCTATGCTTAGGCTCCTTCAGGGAGATGTGGGCTCAGGTAAGACTATTGTGTCTGCTCTTGCTGCTCTACAAGCCATCGCAAATGGAGAACAAGCTGCGCTAATGGCACCTACTGAACTCTTATCTGAACAACATCGACTAAATTTTGAAAATTGGTTTCAACCTTTTGGAATTAAAATAGCATGGCTTACAGGAAAATTAAAAGGTAAAGCCAGAAATTATCAACTCGAATCGATCGCCGATGGATCTGCAAAAATGATAATTGGCACTCATGCGCTTTTTCAGGAAAAGGTGAATTTCTACTCCCTTGGGTTGTCGATAATCGATGAGCAACACAGATTTGGGGTTCACCAAAGATTAGCACTCAGAAAAAAAGGAGTAACTTTTGATAATAGTGGACAAACTCTCAAGCAGTTGCCTCACCAACTAATCATGACCGCAACGCCCATTCCGAGAACACTTGCGATGAGTTCATATGCTGATCTTGATTTTTCGATCATCGACGAACTCCCAACCGGCCGGAAACCAATTGAAACGACTGTCATAAACTCCTCTCGCCGCGCTGATGTTATCAAACGAGTTGCGTCTGCATGCGCCCTCGGACGACAGGCATATTGGGTTTGCACGCTGATTGAAGAATCAGAATCAATCGCGAATCAAGCTGCTGAAGTTGTAGCAGGTGAACTAAAATTATTACTCCCAGAGCTCAATATTGGCCTCTTACATGGCCGACTAAGAGCGGATAAAAAAATTAATATTATGAATAAATTTAGAGACCGAGAAATAAATTTGTTGGTCGCAACAACTGTAATTGAGGTGGGTATGGACATCCCAAACGCTAGCCTCATTATTGTTGAAAATTCTGAACGCCTCGGACTCTCTCAATTACACCAACTCAGGGGTAGGGTAGGACGCGGCGCAGATAGAAGCCACTGCGTGCTCCTATATGATTCACCTCTTTCAAACGAAGGGAAAGAGCGCCTAAAAATGATGCGTGAGACAAATAATGGCTTTGAAATAGCCGAAAAAGACTTGGAACTTCGCGGCCCCGGCGAGGTTTTGGGGGTACGACAAACCGGAACCATGCATTTCAAAATCGCAGATTTAACTAGAGATGTCTATTTAATGTCTGAGGTAAAATTTCTTGCAGAAAAGTTGATAAACAAAAATCCAGACTTAGTTGAGAAGTTAATTGAGAGATGGATTAGTAACAGTCAAGAATATGCTCAGGCCTAGCAAATTACAGAGCTTAAAAAAAGTTCTATTTTTTGCTAACGCAGCCATGTCCCTATAATATTAGGGTGGTGTGTAAAAAGATTTCAGTGAAACGGGAGAATTAAGCTTTAGATGGCCAAGACCAAAACAGACGTAGGTGTTATGGACTATGTCAAAGACTACCCTCTTCTGTCGTTCGTTAGGCCAGGGCAGCCTTGGTATCAGCGCTATTCTTTAGAAGCGGCTGAGAGGTTTTTTGGCCGACCAAGGATCGAGTCTATCTACTTCAAGGTTAAAGAGCGTCCATTCACCATCGAGGGATTTATTGAGGAAGCATTAAAAATCGCCAAAATTAATCATCAATATGATAGGCAAAAACTCGCTGATTTACCGACACGCGGTCCGATCGTCTTTGTAGCAAATCATCCATTTGGTGTAATAGATGGACTCGCATTGTGTGACTTGGCTGTCCGACTTAGAGGAAATTTCCGTATTTTAATTAACTCGATTATGTGCCAAGACAAAGATTTGGCAGAATACTTCCTCCCCGTAGACTTCAGTGACAATAGAGATGCCGTAAAAAACAACATTCGTTCCAAGCGGATAGCACAGCAGGCATTGAGAGACGAAATACCCCTACTAGTATTTCCGTCAGGCCACGTCTCGACAGCCACACACTGGGGATTTGGCCAGGTCGTAGAATCTCCTTGGACAACATTCGCCGCAAAAATGATTCGCGATGCTGAAGCGACCGTCGTTCCAGTCTACTATAAAGGTCAAAACAGCCGTATATTTCATATTACCTCGCACTGGTCTGCTGCCTTGCGTTCAGCAGCTCTTATGAACGAAGTTACGAAGAGATTTGGTAAGCCCATATACAGCGAAATCGGTAAACCGCTCGACTGGAAACTATTGAAAACGTTAGACAGTAGGCAAACCTTAACTTTATTTCTATACAACGAGGTACAAAATCTTGCGAGACGGTACTCTAAATAATGGGTATTACTGCTCCAGACCGAGGTACCTAACAGCTATCGAGTCGACCAACCAAAACCGCGAATATGTCAACCTAATGCCTGTAATGCCGGCAATGTTTTCCCCCCAATATACTCAAGGAAAGCTCCACCGCCAGTAGAAATATAAGAGATCCGGTCTGATAATTGGTACTTTTCAAGCGCTGCAAGGGTGTCCCCTCCTCCCGCCAGCGTAAACGCGGAACTGTTCGCAACAGCCCTTCCAACCGCACTGGTGCCGTCACTAAACTGATCAAACTCAAAGACCCCAAGTGGACCATTCCAAATTATAGTGGACATCGATTCGAGAACCTCCACCAAGTGAGCTCGTGAGCTGGGCCCAACATCTAAAATCATATCGTCATAACCAACATCATCAACAGCTTTGACCTCAGCTACTGCATGTCTCGAAAACTCTTTCGCCACAACCACATCCACCGGAAGAGGGATATTTACCTTGCTCATTAAACTTTTTGCAACACATAGTAGATCATCCTCAAAGATTGACCTACCCACCGGTTTGCCGCTCGCCGCCAAGAAAGTATTCGCTATCCCTCCTCCCACAATAAGCTGATCAACACGCTTTGCCAACGTCTCTAAAACAAATAATTTAGTGGATACCTTGCTGCCCCCGACAATAGCGGCCAAAGGACGGGAGGGACTTTTCATCGCTTGGTCCAAGGCAGCCAATTCAGCTGCAAGGAGAGGCCCTATACACGCCAGAGGTGCGAATTTTGAGACTCCGTGAGTGGAGGCTTGTGCCCTATGCGCTGCGGCAAATGCATCCATGACATAAACATCACACAAAGAGGCATACGCTTTTGCTAATTGGTCATCATTTGACTTTTCTCCCCGATTGAAACGGACATTTTCAAGTAAAACCACCTCTCCAAAATCTATTTTAAACCCCAACCTCCACTCTCTAACGATCGGCACTGGACACCTTAACAGTTCGCTAAGCCGATCGGCTATTGGCCGCAGAGAAAACTCTGCTTGAAAACTACCCTCGTTAGGTCTTCCAAGGTGAGACATCAGAACAACAGCGGCTCCGGATTTAAGAGCACTTTCAATTGTGGGAACCGCAGCAAGAATCCGCGCATCACTTGCTACACAATCACCATCAAGAGGTACATTCAAATCTTCTCGAATCAACACACGTTTTTTTGATAGATCTATGTGTTCCATAAATTTAGGCATCAATTAACCTCAAAGTTAGACCTACAGCTATACACCGGCAAACTATACCAAGTAAGTAACGTATCGATCATGCGATTTGCATAACCCCACTCATTATCAAACCATATCAAAACCTTGAGCAGATTCCCCTGAGCGACTCTTGTTTGATTCGCGTCTATAATACCGCTTCGGGAATCATGATTAAAATCGCATGATGCAAGTGGCTCTTCGGTATATCCCAATATACCTAGCAAGGCATTGGCGGAGGCCTCTCGAAAACAATAATTTACAGCTGTAACGTCCAACTGTTTGTTCACAACAACTGATAAGTCTATTACAGAGACATTCAAAACAGGCACTCGCATAGCTTGGGCCTCAAATCGCCCATTTAAATGGGGTAAAAGTCTATCGATTCCTAGCGCCAACCCGGTTTCTACGGGAATAATCGATTGCATGGCAGCTCGAGTTTTTCGAAGGTCGGTGTGGTGATAGGCATCAATTACCGGCTGATCATTCATAGCGGAGTGAATTGTCGTGATTACGCCCGATTTGACGCCATAATTATCATCAAGCAGCTTAATTACTGGAACAACAGCATTTGTAGTACACGATGCATTCGAAACAATAGTTTGTTCTTTTCGGAGCATGTGATGATTGACACCGAAAACAATGGTGGTATCAACATCTGCCTCTGCAGGCTGCGAAAATAGAACCTTTTTTGCACCGCTGCTGAGATGACCTTCAGCAGTATTTCGATCGCTAAAAGTTCCGCTACACTCCAATACAGCATCAATCTCCAACTGCTCCCAAGGTAACCGTTCAACTAGAACCTCGGCAAATAATTGAATCTCGTCTTCATTAATGTAAAGCTTTAATCCATCTGATCTCACAGAGCCCGGAAATCTTCCGTGAGTAGAATCATAGCGAGTTAGATGTGCTATAGTAGAGGAGTCAGATGGCTCATTAATCGCAACAATTTTGATTGCTTCTGTCGCTGAAGACTCGTAGACGGCTCTCAGCAAAGATCGCCCGATTCGTCCGTAGCCATTAATCGCGACTCGGAGCACTAGTGGACAACCTCTAGCACTTCGGCAACGACATTTTTCACTGAAAAACCGAAATGGTCCATAACCACTGGTCCGGGTGCCGATTCGCCAAAACTGTTCATGCCAACTACCGAGCCCTTCAATCCCACATACTTACGCCAGAAGTCTGGGTGTGATGCCTCTACCGCAATCCTGGAAGAAATATGAGATGGCAACACAAATTCACGATAGTCCTCATCTTGAATGTCAAACAATTCAGCGCATGGTAGTGAGACTACACGCACATGTATGCCATTTTCAGCGAGCTCTTCAGCCGCATTTACGGCAAGCTCTACCTCTGACCCGGTTGCAATTATTATCGCTCTTGGATTTGTACAATCCTGAAGAATATAGCCTCCGCGACTTATCTCATCGACTTGCGAAGTGGAACGTTTCATTGGCTCCAGGCCTTGTCGACTAAAGATAAGCGCACTGGGTCCATCGGTTCGCTGAATCGCCAATTTCCAACACACAGCTGTTTCTGTGTTGTCACAAGGTCGCCATGTGTGTAGATTCGGTGTCGCACGCAACGCAGTGAGCTGCTCCACAGGTTGATGAGTTGGTCCGTCTTCACCAAGACCGATGGAATCATGTGTATATACGAAGATACTATTTATTTTCATAAGAGCCGCCATGCGTACCGCATTGCGAGCGTACTCCATGAACATTAGAAACGTGCCCCCATAGTTAATAAATCCGCCATGTAACGCAATGCCATTTATAATCGCACTCATACCAAATTCACGAACTCCATAATGTATGTAATTTCCACCTCCATCCCCCGAACTTATCGGTTTTGAACCAGACCAAAGTGTAAGGTTTGAGCCTGCTAGGTCAGCTGAGCCTCCGAGTAACTCCGGAAGTATTGCCCCGTACGCGTTTAACGCATCCTGTGAAGCTTTACGGGATGCAATCTTTTGCATCGAAAATTGACAGGATGCTATGTAACTGTTGGCCTCAGACTCAAAGTCAGGAGGCAAGAAACCCCTCATTCGACGCTCAAATTCTTTATGCAGGGCTGGATACTCTGACTTATACAAATTCATCTTTTCTGTCCAGTCTTTTTGAAGGACTGCTCCTCGGTCGGTAGCATCCCATCCCTCATAATAATCCCGTGGTATCTCGAATGGAGGATACTCCCAGCCGAGTTGTTTGCGCGTAAGAATAATTTCGTCAGCTCCGAGGGGCGCTCCGTGACAGCTTTCTTTACCCTGCTTATTTGGAGAACCAAAACCGATAACCGTCTTGCAGCAAATAAGACTTGGACGCGCCGTGTCTGCTTTAGCGGACATGATCGCGGAAATCACCGCCTCGCCATCATGTCCATCGATGTCGGATAAGACTTGCCAGCCATAAGCCGAAAAACGCGCAGACGTATCATCGTTGAACCAGTCATGAACCTCTCCATCGATTGAGATACCATTGTCATCATAAATAACAATAAGCTTGCTCAGTCCGAGAGTACCCGATAGTGAGCACACCTCGTGCGAGATCCCCTCCATCAGGCAACCATCACCCACAATTGTATAAGTATAGTGGTCCACAATAGTGTGCCCGGGTCGATTAAAATTTGTCGCTAGGACCTTCTCAGCTATAGCCATGCCAACGGCATTAGCTAATCCCTGACCGAGTGGCCCCGTCGTGGTCTCAACTCCGGGAGCATAACCCTTCTCTGGATGTCCTGGTGTTTTAGAATGCAACTGACGGAATTTCTTCAACTCCTCAATCGGTAAATCATACCCACTGAGATGTAAAAGTGCGTAAAGCAACATCGAACCATGTCCGTTTGAAAGCACAAATCGATCTCTATCAACCCAATCAGGATCAGCAGGATTGTGCTTTAGAAAGTCATTCCATAATACTTGCGCAATGTCAGCTAATCCCATTGGTGCACCGGGGTGTCCACTCTTCGCCTGTTGGACGGCATCCATGCTAAGAGCCCTCACGGCATTAGCTAAGTCTCTACGACTAGGCATAGATTTGTCTCCGCATTCTTAAAAAGTTGATTCATATTGTCGCGCACAGCGGAGTTCCAGTAAACCAATATTCGATTTACATCAGAAGTTAAAGCTTTAGTGACAAGCTTGTCGTTAAAAGACATAATGCTGGGCCGAATGAGGAACGTTTATGTCAAGCAATAGTATATTCACATCTGAGTCTGTGTCGGAGGGGCACCCAGACAAAATGGCGGATCAAATTTCTGACGCAGTGTTGGACGCAATTCTTAATGATGATCCTCATGCAAGAGTCGCCGTTGAAACAATGGTGAAAACAGGTATGGCCATCATTGCCGGTGAAGTTCGCACCGACACTTATGTTGACCTTGAAAGTATCGTCCGAGGTGTAATTACGGATATCGGGTATGACAGCTCGAGCAAGGGATTCGACGGAAACTCCTGTGCTGTTTTAAGTGCTATAGGTAAACAATCGAGCGACATTGCACTCGGAGTGGATGCGAGCGAGAGCAAAGACATCGGAGCTGGAGACCAAGGGATGATGTTTGGTTACGCGAGTAACGAAACTGAAGTGCTAATGCCTGCCCCAATCTACTTCGCACATCGATTAGTTGAGAGACAAGCTGAACTCAGAAAGGATGGCACCCTGCCATGGCTAAGACCAGATGCCAAGAGCCAGGTGACATTACGATATGAAGAGGGAGTTCCCGTTGCAATAGACGCAGTTGTCCTGTCCACTCAACATTCAGAGTCCATCTCATTAGGTGAACTGCGCGAGGCGGTTCTTGAGGAGATCATCTCGGATGTTTTGCCAGAAATTTGGCTCCACAAAGAAACAAAATACCATATAAACCCGACTGGTAAATTTGTTATAGGCGGTCCGATGGGCGACTGTGGGGTAACTGGGAGAAAGATTATTGTAGATACATATGGTGGCATGGCACATCATGGCGGAGGAGCATTTTCTGGGAAGGATCCTACTAAGGTAGACCGATCAGCTGCCTATGCTGGAAGGTATGTGGCAAAAAACATTGTTGCGGCTGGACTTGCTGATCGGTGTGAAATCCAAATCTCTTATGCCATTGGTGTGTCCGAACCGACCTCGATAAGTTTAGATACCTTTGGCAGCGGAAAGCTTCCCGAGCACGAAATCGTAACGCTTGTTAATGAAAATTTCGACTTACGTCCTAGCGGTTTGATTGCCATGCTCGATCTGCGAAAGCCCATATACCGCCCAACAGCAACTTATGGGCACTTTGGACGCACAGACAATACCTTCACTTGGGAGAAATTAGACCGCGTTAACGCTCTAAAAAAAGCTCTTTGATACATCTGTTGAATCGTTAATCGCGTACTCCTACAATCGACCGTAATTATATTAGAGGAAAAGCCATGGCCGCCAGCGTACAAGCTTTACATAGAAAAAACTCCGTCCAAGATTATCGGGTGGCTGATATATCCCTAGCAGACTACGGTCGTCGTGAGATCACGATAGCGGAATCAGAGATGCCAGCATTGATGGCGCTAAGAAAGAAATATTCAAAAACTAAGCCTCTTGAGGGAGCTCGAATCTTGGGTTGTATACACATGACGATTCAAACTGCAGTGCTTATTGAAACTCTTGAAGCTCTTGGTGCGATTGTACGATGGACTTCATGTAATATTTTTTCGACGCAAGATCATGCAGCGGCGGCAGTCGCAGCGAATGGGACGCCAGTTTTTGCATGGAAGGGAGAGACAGAAGACGAGTATAATTGGTGCTTGGAGCAACAGATTCTCAAAGATGGCAGCCCTTGGAACGCGAACATGGTCCTTGACGATGGAGGTGATCTGACAGCTCTTCTTCACGAGAAGTACACTTCCGTTCTCGATGGTTGCCATGGAATCACAGAAGAAACGACAACCGGAGTGCTTAGGCTGCATGAAATGCTAGAACGTGGACGACTCAAAATACCTGCCATAAATGTGAATGATTCTATAACGAAATCAAAAAATGATAACAAATATGGTTGTAGACACAGTTTAAATGACGCAATAAAGCGAGCCACCGACCATCTACTTGCGGGCAAAAAGGCAGTAGTTGTTGGATATGGGGATGTCGGGAAGGGATCAGCTCAGTCACTTCGCCAAGAGGGCATGATTGTGAAAATAACCGAGATAGATCCTATTTGCGCGATGCAAGCATGCATGGATGGCTTCGAGGTAGTTTCTACATACAACGAAGGCGACACCAATAAGGGTCCAAATTCTATCCTACTAGAGCAGACAGATCTTTTAGTCACCAGCACCGGAAACTTCAACGTTTGTAATCGCGAAATACTAGACGCGCTCAAACCCGGCTGCGTTGTCTGTAATATTGGCCATTTTGATAATGAAATTGATACTGAGTACATGCGCGATAATTGGAAGTGGGAAGAAATTAAACCGCAGGTTCACAAAGTATTTAGAAGCGGTGATGCAAGAGACCATCTAATACTTTTGGCCGAAGGTCGTCTCGTAAACCTAGGGAACGCAACGGGGCACCCTAGTAGGATAATGGATGGGTCATTTGCCAATCAAGTACTCGCTCAAATGGAGCTTTACAGTAAACGTTATGCAGAGCAAAATCCCGAAGTCAAGTCCGCCATGTTAAAGGTTGAGGTATTACCCAAGCGGCTTGATGAGGAGGTCGCTGCATATATGGTGCAGGGCTTTGGTGGCGTAATGACAAAGCTTACGCAGACACAAGCTGATTATATAAAGGTTCCGGTTGATGGTCCCTTCAAGGCAGACTCCTACAAGTACTGACTTAAGCGGTGACATCTATTATTGATTTTTATTTCGAGTCAATCGTTAGAGGAAATCGAAAGTAGATCGCTTTCCTCGCTCTTCAGAGGTCCTTCACACGGGTTCCCCCCAACATGACAGAATATTAGGGGAGGATAATACTGCAAAATGCCTATGCGTACTCCCCGCATTTTTGAGCCGGACCTAGTTGGAGAAGGGCTGGAGTTCAATGTCACCAAGAGTAATGCGCATTACCTCAGCACCGTCTTGCGTCTTTCCATCGGCGATAATGTAGCCATATTCACCGGCCTTGGAGGAGAGTATCTATGCAAGATAATTGAGGTGAAAAAAAAATTCGTACGGGTCGAAGTGAGATATTTTAATCCTATCGAGCGAGAGTCTGACCTAAGAATACATCTCGGAATCGGAATCTCTCGTGGAGAGAGTATGGATTTTATGGTTCAAAAAACAACTGAACTTGGAGTTAACACTATCACTCCGTTATTGGCAAGACGTTCTGAGGTCAGACTCTCTGCCGCGCGCCTCGAAAAAAAGCTGTTCCATTGGCAGCAAATAGCAGTAGCTGCGTGTCGACAAAGTCTGCGAAACCGTATCCCAAAACTCGCTAAACCCAAAACAGTAAACGACTGGATAACCGGTCTCAATGAGCAAGTCAGGTTCGTTCTTGACCCGAGAGCGCAAAAAACTGTCAATACTTTTACGAAAACTGGGAACTCTGTCTCGCTTTTAGTGGGCCCCGAAGGCGGCTTGGACGAAGAAGAAATTAAAAATACCGAATCAGCTAACTTTTATAAAATAAATCTCGGGCCGAGAATCCTGCGAGCGGAGACCGCACCCATTGCTGCAATCAGTATCTTACAGTCAATGTGGGGCGATATGAAATGACAAATAAACTGGTCAGACGATTAACACTACCTGTGGTAGTCATGATATATACTACCGCAACATGGGCTAATCAAAATCAAACAAATACCTTACTTGAAGCAGTAGGAACAATATATTGTGATGGAGCAATCCGTGGCACCGCGTCGCATGTGCAGCATAAAAGAAAAGAACACTCCGTTATAATGACTGCCGCACATGTACTTTTTGATCTAACAACCCGCTCGGCCTTTAGAAATTGCTCATATAGAGCCTCTAACGCGCGTTTTCAAAATTACCTCATCTCAAAAACATCCACGCCGAAGGAATTATTGCAAGATAGCGATGAACTTAATAGTATGAAAAGAGATTGGGTTTTTGCTTCGCTTAGTCGCAAACTTTATGCGCCTACTCTGAAACTGCGACGAACATTCTATGAATCATTAAAAAACTCCAGAAGAAACCTTACCTTAACAATGCTTGCTTACGACAAGCAAGCAGGCAAGATTAGGAAAATTGAAGATTGTCGGATAATGCGTTCATACCATATTGAGGATCCATCTCTTCTAATACATAACTGTGCTATTGGGCCAGGGTTCTCTGGCGCACCACTACTTAGTACAAAGACACGAGAACTTCTAGGTGTCCATGGCGGCAGGTTAGTTATCACAAAACCTCCCAATGACAATATTGCGGATATTCTCGGACAAGCGCGGCTTGTTGATGATGAAGTGCTCAATGAATTGAAGAGTTTTAGCAATAGCTTGCGGTAACATTGAAAAATTGGTATGACTCGTTTGGAAAATTTATTTTTTGGGGGATAATATCCAATTCAAATGTCGATACGGCCTAAGAAAAATATTCACAGCCGAAAACATCGTATAATCAAAGATCAAAATAATGAGGTGCCAAGCAGTGCAAGACCTTAATGACTTTAGGCGCGAAACTCGCGAGTGGCTTGAGGACCATTGCCCTCAGAGCATGCGGACACCTGTGGTCCAGGAGAAAGAAAAATACTGTGGGGGGCGCAGAAGCTCATACTTTAGTAATGATCAAAGAGCTTGGGTTCAAAGTATGATTTCGAAAGGTTGGATCGCACCCACGTGGCCACGTGAATATGGAGGTGGCGGTCTTGCAAAAGAACAGGAACAGGTTCTCAAAGAAGAGCTCTCGGCTATCAAAGCTAGAAGCCCAATATTCAGCAGCATGGGTCTGTCGATGATAGGGCCAGCGATCCTTGAATTTGGCTCCGAGGAACTCAAACGGCAGCATCTGCCAAAGATGATCCGTGGAGAAATTCGTTGGTGTCAGGGTTACAGTGAACCAAATTCTGGGTCTGATCTGGCAGGACTGCAAACTAGGGCAGAAGATTTTGGCGATTACTTTGTTGTAAATGGCCAGAAAGTTTGGACGTCTAGTGCCGACAAATCTGACTGGATGTTCTGTTTGGTAAGGACCGACTTCGATTCAGGAAAACACTCTGGAATTAGTTTGGTGTTATTTGATATGGAGAGCGCCGGCGTCACAGTCCGACCAATAAAACTCATTTCCGGCGCATCACCATTCTGTGAAACTTATCTTGATAACGTCAAAGTTGAAAAAAGTCAGGTTGTTGGAGAAATTAACAAAGGATGGACCATAGCAAAGTATCTCCTGACTCATGAACGTCAGAACATTGGTGATATAGGAAATGTGGCTAGGAGACACACCCTATCCGAAGAGGCTATAAATTCAATAGGTTTGCGCGACGGCCAGCTATCCGATTCAGGTCTCCGAACCGAAATAGCAGAATGGGAAATCGATTATGAATGCCATCAGCTTACAATGGAGCGTGTTAATTTAGAAATTGAGTCCTTTGGAGTCGGAAATACATCAGCTATGCTTAAATACTATGGTACTGAACTAAACAAACGTCGACATGAACTTGAAATGAGTATTCATGGCGGTGCAGCGCTCGGCTGGGGAGAAAATTCAATCGCACGGCCTTGGCTGCGGTCAAAAGGCAATTCCATCGAGGGGGGCACCTCTGAGATCCAGCTAAACATCATTTCCAAAAGAATACTTGGACTAGGGTAGAGATGGAACTATTACTAAATCAAGAGGAGTCCATGGTTAAGGATTCAGCAATAGAATTTTTAAACACTCATGCCGGTCCGAGCTTGCACAGAGAACTCCGCGACAGTGTTTCCTCACGAGGGTACTCTAGTGCACTTTGGGATCAAATGGTCGATCTTGGCTGGCCCGCAGTGTTAGTCTCCGAAGATTACGGCGGTCTTGGTTTTTCACACGTTGCAATGGGGCAGATCAGTGAACAAACTGGTAGTTTTTTGGCCAGTTCTCCTCTGTTCGCATCATCCATACTCGGGGTCTCTGTACTTGAATACTCTGGTACTGAGCAACAAAAGAAAGATCTGCTTCCTTTGATTGCAGCTGGAGAACTTTTCTTGGCTCTAGCCATAGACGAGGCTCCACGGCATAACCCAGAGTTAGTGGATTGTAAAGCGGAAAAGAACGGAAGTGAATACATACTATCTGGGGTAAAGCGTTATGTTGTGGACGGTCATATTTCAGATAACCTGATAGTATCAGCTAAGATTTCTAATAATCAGGTGAATAATGGTAGTACAACCCTCTTTATAGTGCCAACAGCATCTAAAGGGATAGAAGTAACCAAGGTGCCGATGGTAGATAGCCGCAATTCGTCCACAATAATTTTTGAAAATGTGCATCTTTCAGAGCATCAAATACTTGGCGGTGTAGGTAACGGAAGCAATGTTTTATCTGCAATTTTAGATATCGCGAACACTCATCTAGCGGCTGAGCTTCTTGGTATTTCAATTGAGAGTTTTCGGCGAACCCTGCGCTACCTTAAAGAAAGAAAACAATTTGGCGTAAACATTGGTAGCTTTCAAGCATTACAACATCGTGCAGCAACTTTATGGTCAGAGATCGAGTTGTGTAAGTCAATTGTTTTAAAAGCTCTCCGTTCACTTGATCACCCTAATTTGAGTACGCCAAGACTAGCGAGCTCAGCTAAAGCAAAAACATGTAAGGTCGCCGCGCTAGCCACGAACGAGGCAGTTCAGATGCATGGCGGGATAGGAATGACAGACGAATTCGATATTGGTTTCTTTTTAAAGCGCGCCCGAGTTGCGCAACTTTTGTTTGGGGATCAACGCTACCACACAAACCGTGTTTCGGAGTTATCTGGTTTTTAAATTGTGTGTTTAACAAGCTCGCGGGCTATGATCGTTTTTTGAATTTCACTGGTGCCCTCATAAATACGCAATAAGCGCACGTCTCTATAAAAACGAGCCACCGCGTACTCTTCCATATAACCAGCGCCCCCATGAATTTGCACTGCGCGGTCAGCAACACGGCCAACCATCTCAGTTGCAAACAGCTTACAACAGGACGCAAGCATCCTAACATCATCTCCCAAATCCCGTTTTTGGGCTGCGTCCAACACCATACACTCAGCTGCATAACATTCTGTTTCGCTCTCGGCCAAAATCGCTTGCGGCAACTGGAAGTCAGATATAGGACGGCCAAATTGCTTTCTATCCTTAGCGAAAGCTACAGAAAGCTCTATCAGCCTTCGTGCACAGCCCACCGAAAGCGCCGAAATATGAATTCGACCACGATCAAGTGTCTTCATCGCGGTCTTGAAACCAAGGTCAATCATCTCTGGTCCGCCGATTATATTTTCCTGAGGGACCCGGCAACCCTCAAAAATCACATCACAAACGTGAGTCCCCTGTTGGCCCATCTTTTTATACGGTAACCCCAATGAAATACCCTCAGATTTAGCGTCCACCAAAAATGCGCTAACGCCTTTTGAACCGGCCTCTTCAGCATTTGTGCGGGCAAAGACTGTGAACAGTCCAGCAATGTTTGCATTCGTAATCCAGCGCTTTGTCCCGGTTAGGAGATAGTCATCACCATCCTTTACTGCCCTAGTTCTCAAGGCGGCTGCATCAGACCCTGAATCTGGCTCCGTCAATGCAAAGGATCCAATCACCTCTCCCGAGGCCAACAAAGGAAGAAAGCGACGCTTTTGCTCTTCAGTACCATGTATAACGATACCCTGACTACCGATCCCGTTGTTTGTTCCGATCATGGACCTAAAAGCAGGCGAGGTCCTACCCATCTCCATTATAACTTTACACTCGTCGTAGGTGTTTAGTCCTAAACCACCGTACTCACAAGGGATCGTGAGACCAAAAAGTCCGAGTTCGCGCATTTCATCCAACACAGACTCGGGAATCTTGTCTTCCTCGGCAACTTGAGGCTCGAGGGGTATCAAACGTTGTTCGACAAAACGACGAACCGTAGCAGTAAGCTGAAAAAGTGTTTCACGGTCTAGAGACATCCGATAACCTTTTTTGTTATTTCAAGGCTGTAATTTATTTTGTATGTCTCGCAAACTAGCTTTTTCTGCAACTAACCGCTCCAGTAACGGCGATGGTTTCCACCAGCGTTCGCCATATTTATCAGCAAAATTACGAATTGAATCGAGCATACGATCAAGTCCAACATTATTTTCAGCCCAATGCATGGGTCCCCCTCGCCAAGCAGGAAATCCATATCCATTTATGTAAACCGTGTCTATGTCACCGGAACGAAACGCCATTCCCTCGTCTAAAAGCTCGAAACCTATATTACACATTGAATAAAAACACCGCTCTACAATTTCATCATCATAAATTTCACGTTGCTGTATACCAAATTTTTCCGCCGCTTCTGAGACCAATTTTTCACTCACTGCGGAGGGAATTGGAGTTCTATTTCCCGGGGAGTAATCATAAAAACCGCCTCCCGACTTCTGACCGCAGCGGCCCATCTCTACCAATCGGTCAGCAACATACGTAGAAGGAATGTCGTAGGTGCTCTCATCCATCTGCTCCCGCAAACGGTATCCGATATCTATACCTGCCATATCGGCCATAGCAATAACACCCATAGGCATACCGAAATTGAAGAGAACACGATCAACCTGTTCCATCTTTGCTCCCTCTAAGACCAATTTATGGGCCTCCCTGCCGTATCCTGACAACATTCTGTTACCAATAAAGCCATAACAAACCCCTGCAACGACACCCGCCTTTTTTATCATCTTCGCTAATTTCAAGACCGTAGCTAGGACTTTTGGAGTTGTTTTTTCAGCGCGAACAATCTCTAACAAACGCATTACATTGGCAGGTGAGAAAAAATGCATTCCGAGCACTCGTCCCGGATTTGTGACAACTGACGCAATTTCGTTTATATCAAGATACGAGGTATTTGTCGCCAAAATAGCGTCGTTTGAAACGATAGAATTTAGCTTAGAGAAAACTTTCTGCTTTACGCTCAGATTTTCGAATACCGCTTCAATCACAAGGTCACTCTCAGTCAAATCCCCATAGTTGGTAGTGCCCCCGATCAAACTCATACACTGTTCTACCATTTCAAAGCTCATGCGCCCCTTGTGCGCGCTTGCCTCATAATTTTTACGTATTACTCCGAGACCTTTATCTAATGCTCCTTGCTCCAACTCCAAAATTGTGACCGGAAGTCCGACGTTAGCAAAGTTCATTGCGATACCGCCTCCCATCGTTCCGGCCCCAATAATACCCACTCGATTTATGGGAGAAAGCTCGGCATCCTTTTTCAATAGAGGTACCTTAGTCGCGGCACGCTCCGCAAAAAATACATGCTGCAAGGCTTTCGACTGAGGATTCTGAATGCAACTTCGGCTCAGCTCACGCTCTCGATTGACACCGTCAAGAAATGGTAGTTCAACAGCCGCCTTTACCGCCTGTATACAACACTCGGGCGCATCCATTCCGCGAGTACGTCGCGCTATAGAGTTGCGAAACGTATTGAAGTAGACCTCATCAAACTTTGATGAATCAATAACTAATTCATGACTCTTTCTAAGAGGGGCTTTACGTAGCACCAGCTCTTCCGCGAACTCTACTGCGGCCTCGACAATATTTTCCTCTGCAACCCGATCAATCGCGCCTGCTGCCAAAGCTTCGGCTGTAGATACGGGGTTTCCCGATGTAATAAGTTTTAAAGCGAACTCTGCGCCCGTAAGTCGCGGTAACCTTTGTGTGCCCTGCGCCCCCGGGATGATTCCAAGTTTGACCTCTGGGAGCCCGACCTTTCCAGAGGCGAGTGCAATACGGTAATTACACCCAAGTGCTACCTCAAGGCCTCCTCCAAAGGTAGTGCCAAAAAGGGCAGCGACCACAATTTTGGGGCTTGCGGCAAGCTTATCAACCACGTCCCCGAGGTGCGGTGGTTTGACACCTGACGCAAACTCTGAAATATCCGCCCCAGCCATAAAAGTCCTACCCCGACACGCGAGCACAAGCGCATCTATGCTATCGTCCAACGAAGCCGACTGAATCGCATTTATCAATCCTATCCTCACCGCAAACGAAATAGCATTAACCGGTGGATTATCAATCCAGATAACACCAATCGAACCTCGCTTCTCAATCGCTCCCTGCATGACCTTTCTCCCAAACTTTTTATCTTTCCAATTAGTTATTTTTGGTAATCAATCGGAGGTAGCCTCCCAAATATATTAACTCTTATCAGACTAATCAGTCCTCGCATAAACAAGTCCGCCATCCACAGCAATCGTTGTGCCAACAAGATAATCACCAGCGCGCGAGCACATATACACAGCTGTCCCAGCTATATCATCTGCTCGTCCAATTCTTTTAGCAGGTATTACCGAAGCAACTCGGTCAGGCTCGTCTCTAGCACTGATATTCATGTTACTGGAAAATGCCCCCGGTGCAATTCCGTTTACAATGATATTATCATCTATAAGCCGCTTCGCCATCAGCCCAGTCATACCTATTAATCCAGCCTTGCTCGCCACATAAGAGTAGGTCTCAAGTCTCGGAGTACGAAGGCCATCAATAGACGCAATATTTATTACCTTTGATGGCTGATCTTCAGATGCGCCCAACCGTAACAGAGGCGCCAACTGTTGAGTAAGAAAAAATACAGACTTGATGTTGATGTTCATTACCTTATCCCAACCACTTTCTGGAAAATCGTCGAACGGCGCAGTCCATGCAGCACCAGCATTATTTATTAAAATATCAAGATGATCCTCTCGCCCCGAAATTTCCCTTATAAAACCACTTATTCCCTCTACACCTGATAAGTCATACGGAATCGCAATACATTCTCCATAATCAGAGAGCTCTTTTGCAGTCTCTTGGCACGGTTTAGCCTTGCGAGATGTGATATATGTCTTGACACCTCTTTTCACGAACTCTGCTGCAATCATTTTACCAATTCCGCGAGAGCCTCCAGTTACTATCGCAACCCGACCACTAATATCAAATATATCTTTCATAACCATTTAAGTCCCAAAATGCAGTTATTCGACCGAGTACCTTGCTTGTTCAGTACTCATTGGTCAACAAAATGGGGGGATCCCTGCAAGAAAACCCCCCAAATAAAAATCCGCTAGGTATACTTGGAAATCTCTGATTACAAAAATGCCGTAACTGGAGATATTATGAGAAATTACCGCTTTGACAGACCACATTCAGGAGTACCCAAATGTCTAACCCAAATGCAAAGCAACGTGACCTACATAGCACGGCGGAGAGTCAGCCGAAATTATCCTCTGTCGGCAAACAGGATGTTGACTCCTTGATATCCGCACCAAATCCGGAACTCTTCAACCTCAATATGTCTGAAGAATCACAACCGCTTTTTGCCGCAATCAAAAAACATGTGGCAGAAAACGTAGCGCCCATGCTCGAGGAATACCACTCATATGATGAGAGCAAGGAAAACATTTGGAGTTATCACCCCAGACAGCTCGAATTACTTGAAGGGGCCAAAGATAAAGCGAAGGCTGCCGGTTTATGGAACTTTTTCCTCCCAAATTCTGAGACTGGAGAGGGCTTATCGAACCTAGATTATGCCTATCTCGCCACCGAACTCGGAAAGACTTATCTTGCGTCACAAACTTTGAATTGTAGCGCTCCAGATACTGGCAATATGGAAGTACTAGAGCGAGTCGGGACACCGCAACAGAAGGAACAGTGGTTAAAGCCGTTGCTGGCAGGTGAGATCCGGTCTGCTTACGCTATGACCGAACCTGCTGTTGCATCATCAGACGCAAAAAACATCAGTACTTTAGCGTGCCTTGAGGGCGATGAATGGGTAATCAACGGAGAGAAGTATTACATTAGTGGTGCTGGTGACCCAAGGTGCAAGGTCATGATTACCATGGTGAAAACCAGCCCGGAAGCTGAAACCTTCCGTCAGCAGTCACAGATCCTAGTCCCCATTGATACCCCTGGAGTACAAATCATGGGACCAATGCATGTCTTTGGGGATCCTGAGGCGCCGCATGGTCATATGCATATTCGCTTCAAAGACGTTCGCGTTCCCAAAGAAAATATTCTACTGGGGGAAGGAAGAGGTTTTGAAATTTCACAACTTCGACTTGGCCCAGGCAGGATACATCATTGTATGAGGTCTATAGGAGCGGCCGAGGTCGCGCTGGAGATGATGATAAAACGTGCCAGCACCAGAGTCGCATTTGGAAAACCGATCGTCAAGCTTGGGAAGAATCTTGAGGTTATATCACGAGCGAGGATTGAAATCGATGCCTGTAGACTAATGGTACTACAGGCGGCAAAGGCTATGGATGTCTTGGGTAATAAAGAAGCTCGCGTGTACGTGAGCGCTGTAAAAGCTATGGTTCCCGAGAAAGTTTGTAAGATCATTGACGACGCAATTCAGATGTACGGAGCAACCGGAACCTCCCAGTGGACACCATTAGCAAGAATGTATGCATCTCAGCGTACACTTCGGCTAGCCGATGGTCCAGATGAGGTTCATCACATGGTTGTCGGAAGGAACGAGGTAAGGAAGTATGATCTCTGGTAGGGTAAGAGCTCGTCTTCGCTGCTGAAGATCGCTGATTATGATGATCTTTCGATGGATTTATTGAGATCAAGGGCGGTAACTCCCCATTTGGGTGTCGAACTAGACACCCAAAAGCAGCTTATTGAGTTTTCAGATCAAGAGTTGGATGAAGTCCAGCGGCTGGCTGCTGACAAGTGCATCGTGGTGGTAAGAAACGTTATCATGAGTAAGCAAGAACAGGCCGTATTTGCTCGCAGGTTAGGGGATCCCCTCACTAAACCCAATAACCCTAACGATATCCCGAAGGAATTAGTTCAGATTAAGGCAGACCAAAATTCTAAGTATGCGGCCGGGGAACTTTGGCACTCAGACGTATCCAGCGACTCTAAACCACCCGGCCTATCAATGCTTAGAATGGAGATAACTCCCAGTTCGGGTGGAGATACAGTCTTTGCAAATATGTATCAAGCTTTCGACTCGTTATCAGTATCCATGAAGGCATTTTTACAGAAACTCAAGGCCCTTCATGTGCCTAAAGCGCACTACCTGTACACAAGTGGAATGAAAAAAATGGACGAACTCGAGTCCTCATTGCATCCTGTTGTAAGACTACATCCTTTAAACAATCGCAAAGCCCTTTTCGTAAACGCAGCATTCGTAGAAAAAATTGAGGGCCTGACGTTTCTTGAGAGCAAAGCAGTTCTGCGGATGATTTATAACCACGTTGCATATTCTATTAATCACCAGTGTCGAATCCGTTGGGAACCTAATACCGTCGTTTTCTGGGACAATCGTTGTGTTCAGCACTATGCTTCTTTCGACTATTTTCCCGCTCTAAGACTGGGCTACAGGGCAACGATTCGAGGTGAAAAACCGGTACCTGCGAAGACTTTTACCAACTAAACCTTTAAAAAAAATAAGGGATAAGTGTGAAAACGAGGATTCTTTTAGATACTGATGCAAATAATGAGATAGATGACCAGCAGGCAATTGCTTATGTTCTTCTTAGTGGGAAATCGTTCCTTATAGAGGGTATAACAGTAAACCGCACTGATAACGGAGGCGATATAGAATCCCAAGCCGAAGAGGCAGAAAGAATCGTAAAATTCTGTGGGCTATATGATCAGTTAAGGGTAACGCGTGGCGCCTCAGGCTCCTTTGAAACAATTTCCAAGGATGTCTTGCAAGAAAACTTCGATGGGATTGACGCGGTCAACCTAATAATCGAGAGAGCCTCCAGACCGGAAAAACAAAAACTAGTTCTACTTGCCATTGGGAAGCTGACCAACGTTGCCTTAGCACTTAAAAAAAAACCTACAATAGCGGATAAACTCAAAATTGTCTGGCTTGGCTCAAATTATCCCCAGCCAGGAGAATATAACCTCATAAATGATCAAGAATCAGTCAACTTTGTCTTAGACTCTACCGTGGACCTTGAGATAGCCGTCGTCCGATATTTTTCCAAGTCAGGAACGGGGGCTGTGAGAGTTACTCCAGAAGCGCTTAAAAAAAATATCGCCGGCAAGGGTCCATGGATAAAGGATGGTGTGGTGGGTCGCCATGGCGGCATTTTCCACTATTTTGGTGACTACTCAATAAATCTTCTTAACAACACTCACCTCTACGGTGACCCCCCATCGAGGGCTCTCTATGACATGGCAGCAGCGGCTATCCTTAAAAACTCCAGATGGTCTAGCGAAGTAACAATACCCGCGCCAATACTCGACAACGGTAACTGGCTTAATCGCCCTGATAACAAAAGGACGATCACTATTAGGGAGAACTTTAACGAAGAGGCTATCGTCAAAGATTTCTACACCACAATCAATCAATTTGTCCCTGCAAAAACCCTATAACGGCTCCGCATCACGCTGTGATGTCACACTAATTGAGCCTCAATCAAACGTGGCCCTTTACTGACCATTGCCTGTGAAACTGCCTCGAAAAACTCGTCAGTAGTTTCTGCTCTTACCGCCTTGACGCCGAGGCCCTCGGATATCGAAACCCAATTTAAGGTTGGGTTGGATAAGTCTAATAGCGAAAGGGCCTTAGGTCCAGGATGTGTGACGCCCACTCGACTGAGTTCAATATTGAGGATTCCATAACTATTGTTCTTCATAATTATGGTCAATACATCAAGATTCTCTCTTGCCATAGTCCATAAAGCTTGGACGGTGTACATACCTGATCCGTCTGCCTGTAACGCAATAACCTTCCGATCCCGACACGCCACAGCTGCGCCCACTGCCACTGGGAGGCCCTGTCCAATAGCCCCTCCTGTGATCATTAACCAATCATGTTTCGGTCCACCTGCGCTATATCGAAATGCTGCGCCACCACTTGTGCCGGACTCATCAGAGACTATTGCGTTCTCAGGCATCAGCTTTGAAATAATTATCCCCGCGGACTCCCGAGTGAGCTTGCCGCGCTCAAAATTCATAGGTGTCTCGTCTTGAACATTTGCGGGTAAACTTGGCGCATCTAATTCATCAGCTAACCTGCGCAATGCGTCCGCTGGGTCAATTGACACTTTTGCCAACTCCACAAGTTTGGCATTCTTCGGAGATATCCAGCTTTCTTTTCCTGGATATGCAAAAAAAGCTACAGGTGGTTTACAGCCAACGAATACAATCTGCTCAAGTCCGTCAAGATATTCAACCGCCATTTCGGAAAAATACGGTAATCGCTCCGCCGTCACTCTTCCAGCACCCCTCTGCCATCTGGCATTTATAGTCTCACAGATAATTCTCGCACCTGTTGTTGCAACCACTCGACCCGCTTGAAACAAAGCTGCCTCTCGAAGAGCCCTTCCGCCGAGGAATAGAGCACTCTTCCGCGTCTTATCCCCCAGAACAGCGGCGGCTTTTAACACATCAAGCTCTCTTGCCTTTGGTACATCTGGAATTTTTTCACACTCGGCTGCCTTGGCACCATCAGTCCAGGCATGGTCCCCAGGGGCAACCACAGTAGCAATCTGCCCCGGATAAATTTGAGACGCAACAATAGCTTCTGCGCCTGCATCTGCAAGATCAGAGGATGAAGTCGAGGTACGAACCCAATGAGACATCGGTGAGGCTACACCAACTATGTCTGACGTCAATGGTGCATCATACTTAAGATGATCGACCGCGTGATCACCCACAATGTTGATCATCGCCGTGTGCGCACGCCGCGCGTTGTGTATATTGGCGAGGCCATTTGCCAGTCCTGGTCCGAGGTGTAATAAAGTCGCCGCCGGCTTATCCGTCATACGCGCATATCCATCGGCCGCGCCCGTAACTACCCCCTCAAACAAACCTAGAATGGCTTCCATCCCATCCTGTTTGTCAATTGCCGCCACGAGCTGCATTTCTGAGGTACCGGGATTGGCAAAACACACCCTTACACCCCCCTTAAATAATGTCTCAATTAGTGCCTCTGCTCCATTCATTCGCGTTTCCCTTTACATATCCGCCGCAACATGGAGCGTTGACATTATGCTCCAATTAAGGGAACAATGCCGCAGGAACGGCCATTTGTACAGAGGCAGAATTGTTCGGGCAGTGCAAAGAGATGCTCCTTGTATAGTTCCAACCAATAACAACAAAGGGGGTCATAATGAGAATCAGGCAGATTGCGCTTGTGACTCGAGAAATAGAGCAAGTAAAATCCACACTATCATTGCTTTTGGGTGCGGAACAAATTTTTGCGGATCCTAAAATGGTAATTTTTGGTTGCCAAAATATTATATTCACCGTCGGTGATACCTTCCTTGAGGTCGTAAGTCCAATCAAGGATGGGACGACAGCCGGACGGCTCCTCGACCGGCGAGGGGGAGACGGGGGTTACATGGTGATTGTTCAAGTAAATGATTTCAAAACTGAAAAAAATCGACTAACTAATACAGATATTAGGATTATATGGGAGACAGAGTCAGAAAGAGCTGCCGCGATTCACCTCCACCCAAAGGATGTCCCCGGCGCAATCGCTTCATTGGACTGGATGGCGCCTCCGGACGCTTGGTACTGGGCTGGTGAAGGCTGGGATAAGCGAAAGGCGAAATATGCTCAATCAATAACGGCCGCCGAAATCCAAAGCGACGATCCGGATGGAGTCGCAAAGCTCTGGGGCATCGCCTATAACCGCCCTATCGATTACTCCAAAGAAGCACCGCGCCTGCCACTCGACTCCAGCGAGGTACGATTTGTCAAAGCCGAGGACAATAAAGGTCCCTCTCTTAGCGCCATTGATATTGAGGTTATCGATAAGAGTGTTATATTGGATCAGGCTGAGCGATTGGGCCTCCCTAAAAAAGGAAACTCTGTGACTGCCTGCGGAATTAACTTGAATCTTATTTAAAATGGGTGCTTTCCCAATTAAGACACGAACAGATGGATAATAACAATCGATATACTCAGATCTGCTGGAGCAATATAAATAATTTTTACAAGAGGATAGAATTCAAATGTCTCTGAAAACAGCACCGAACGCCCAAGAACATCTTTTAACGTCTCTAAGTGACGGAATCTTGACCCTCACAATGAATCGGCCAGCGGCCCGCAATGCTCTATCTGCCGAGTTACTTCATGGCCTGAGCACACAGCTGGCTGATGCAGCCCAGAATACTGATATACGCTGCATCATTCTCACAGGGGCCGGCAAAGGCTTCTGCTCAGGGGGAGATGTGAAGGCAATGGCTGCGATGAATAGCTCCGCAAGGCCCATGACTATCGATGAAGCCATCCATAGGCAGCGTATAGATCAACGCGCTACCGCAGGACAGCTTTATAAAATCCCCAAACCAACAATTGCTGTTCTTCCGGGAGCGGCAGCGGGGGCAGGGCTAGCACTAGCGCTAGCTTGTGATCTTCGGATCATGGCATCTAATGCCATAATGACCACAGCGTTTGCACGCGTTGGATTCTCTGGAGATTTTGGTGGGACCTTCTTCATGTCGCAGCTGGTAGGAACGGCTAAGGCTCGAGAACTGTACTATCTGTCCGATAGATTAAGCGCGAAGGATGCTCTAAGCTTGGGCCTGACAAACTGGGTCGTCGAGCCAGAAGAACTTTCAACTAAAACTCACGAAATTGCAGCCCGCCTCGCGAGCGGACCTCCGATAGCTTTTAGGTACATGAAAGAGAACCTCAATCGAGCTATATCGTCAGGTGATGTAGATGATTGTATGGACCTAGAGTGTACGCATCACGTGCATTGCGCCAAGACCGAGGACCATAAAAATGCTGTAAAAGCATTCATGGAAAAACGAGATCCATCCTTCAGTGGACTTTGAACCATCAAATAATCCACGTTCTCAACCCAGACCAGATGACTTGTCTAGGGTCGAACACTGGGTCAACTTTTTAGCCGCTTACTTCATAGGTAAGAGACAGCTGACTTCACCCTCATCAATCGGAAAAAATAATGGGGGCTCCGACAACCGTGACCGGAAGTTAAGTGTAAAGGCAAAAGTTCTCTTTGCTTTTGGTGCCATTCAAGAAGGTGTAGTATCAGCTGGCGGTATTGTTACTCTGATCTTTTATAATCAGGTCTTGGGAGTTTCGCCTGCCATGGCCGGGATTGCTTTTGCGATAGCAAGTATCAGTGATGCCATTACGGATCCTCTAATAGGCACCTACTCGGATCAATTCAAAAGCAGGATTGGAAGACGACATCCGTTTATTTTTTTCTCGGCTTTACCTCTTGCAGTTTCCTTCTTCTTTTTGTACCAACCTCCCCAAGAGCTCTCGGCGATGGGGTACTTCTGGTGGCTGACGGTTTTTTTGGTTCTTGTAAGGGTATCTCAAACATTTTACCTTGTACCGCACGACGCCCTTGGTGCAGAGCTTACAGACAACTACCAAGAAAGATCTTCCATCTTCGGATATAACGCTGTTGCAGTCTCAGTTTTTGCCGCCTCAATCACGATGTTTGCCTATTTCCTGATCTTTCCGTCTACCGAGGGATATGAGAATGGTCTCCTAAATGAGCCTCGATATATAATACTAGCCTCTGCTGGTTCGATAACGATCTTTTTCTCTGTAATGATATGTGCCGTAGGTACAATGAACCAGATACCACATCTTCACGACACAAAAATTAGAGAAAAAATTACATTTAAAAAATATGTCCGAGAGCTAACCGATTTAATAACCAACCGCAATTACATTGCGGCGTGTCTGAGCTTACTAACCTGTTATGCCTCATTGGGGATTATTACTGTCTGCAGCGGTTACGCATATATATATGTATTTGAGATTCCAACGGAAGATATGATTTGGGGCGGCCTCGCAAAAATGCCGGGTATGGTAGTTGCTCTTCCCGTCCTCGCGTTTATGTCTAAATTCTTTGAAAAGAAAACGACTTTCATTATTGCTTGTACTTGGACTGCAATCATGGTCAGCAGTCCTTTCTTCTTTGGCTTGTTCGATCTTCTGCCTCCTCCCGGTACCGCTGCCCAACTTTGGGTTGTATATGGACCCCTTGCACTAGGTTTTGCAATCTTTCCTGTGACTCAAATTATAATCGACTCTCAGTTAGTTGACGTTGCCGATGACCACGAATATCGGACAAAACGTCGGTCTGAGGGAGTTATATTCTCCGTACGCAGCTTTGGAAACAAAGCTACTGCCGGCGTTGGTAGCGCTTTAGCGGGTTTCGGACTTGAGGTAATAGGGTTCCCTGAAAATGCTAAGGTTGGAGGTTTGGAAGAAGCGACCATGGACGGATTACTAATCATCAATGGACCAATTTATTTGGGATTGTATCTGCTCGCCTGTGTCTTCATGGCATTTTACAAGATCGACAAGGAATACCATGCGAGGATCCTCTCCGAATTGGAGGTAATTCGAGAAAAAAAGAGTTTGCAAGATGACACCTAGATCCCTCGCTGAGGTTATCCAGCGCGTAATCGACACCGAGGAAAAATATGCGGTAGAGGATCAAATAATAAGAGAGGCAACGTTCAAAACCTTTACAAATGCCCCGCATGATCTCCGAGAAGTCCTCGACTTATGCCTCACATATGAGGATGCCGAATTCCTTGTCTATCAGGACGAACGATATACATTTAAAGAAGTACACAATATCACCAGCAGAATTGCGGATGTTCTCATAACAACCTATGGGATCAGGCGCGGCGATCCCGTCGCCCTTGTAATGCGAAATACACCAGAATATCCGATGCTCATGATGGCACTTGCCTCTGTGGGAGCACTTACGGTTTGCCTGAATAGCTGGTGGACAGAAAAAGAGCTTAAATATGGCTTCCTGGACTGCGGTGCATCGCTAGCCTTCGTCGATGAGGCAAGAAGTGAAAAGATTAGATCTTTCGCTTCCGACTTTGGCATAAAACTGGTTGAGGTTCGGGATGCAAAAACCAACAAAGCTCAAGTTTTTTGGGACCAACTGGCGGGGAAAAGCGAAAACCTAGCCGCTAAGGTCACAATTGACAAAGACGATGACTTTATCGTGCTATACACCTCTGGCTCAACCGGCTACCCCAAAGGTGTTGTGCTCACACATCGCAATATAGCCTCAACTATCCACTCCTGGTTCTTCGGTCTGCATGTGCAGGACATATTGGGAGTCAGGCCGGCGCCGATGATTGACGAGACAGGGAATCTGTACCAAGGCGGCGTACTTGTAGCTACACCTTTCTTCCATGTATCTGGCACACTTCCATTTTTTTTGGCATTAAGCACGGGAATAAAGCTCATAATCCTCCACAAATGGGATCCGGTTCGTGCTGCGAAGCTTGTCGAAAAAGAGAAAATCTCGCGAGTAGTGGGTGTACCTACGATGGCTGACGAACTCATCGATGCAGCAACTGAAACTGGGGCAAACATCCAATCGCTCCGATTCCTTGACACCGGAGGAGCTCAGCGCCCAGAACAACATCCCGCCAAAGTTGTGAAAGCGGTTCCACATATCCTCACAGGAACTACCTATGGCCTTACAGAATCAGGCGGGCTAGGTATCACAATGCGAGGCGCAGCATATCTCGATAATCCCCTAGCTGCAGGAAGACCAACACCACCCCTGCTCGAAATCAAGGTCGTAGATGAACAGTATGAACAGGTTCCGGTTGGTCAGGTAGGTGAATTGCTATTAAAAAGCCCTGCAAACATGCGGTGCTATCTAAATCGACCCGAAGATACAGCACAGACACTCAGAGATGGGTGGCTCTCCACCGGTGATCTCGCTAAGATCGACGAAGAGGGCATCATTTATATTGTTGACAGAAAGAAAAACATCATTATAAGAGGGGGGGAAAATATCTCATGTGCTGAGGTGCAGACGGTTCTTCATTATCATCCAGATGTCGTCGAGGTATGCGTTTTTCCGGTGGCGGACGATCGTTTAGGCGAAACTGTTGGAGCCGCGGTTTTTATTTCTGATAGCACAAAAACGTCCGAAGAAGAATTGCGTTCTTTTTTGCGCCAATACCTTGCCGACTATAAGATTCCCACTAAAATTTGGCTCCGCGACCAACCTCTTCCACGCGGTGCATCAGAAAAAATTGACCAACTGACAATCAGAGCGGAGTACACAAGCTAAATGTCCAAGCAATCCAATAACCCAGCAGAAAGACAAGCCGAGGGCTATGACATTCCCGCCGTGGAGAGCTGGATAGAACAAAATATTTCTGGCCTTCTACCTCCCTTCGAATGGAAACGCCTTGAAGGCGGACACTCAAACCTGACCTATCTTTTGAGTGATAAAAATAATAAGAAAGTAGTGGTACGAAGACCCCCTAAAGGAACACTCCTACCCAAAGCCCATGACATGAGTCGGGAGTGGGCCTTAATCTCCGGCCTAGGTCCTGTAGGATTTCCTGTTCCCAAAGCCTTTGGTATTTGCCACAACATGGACATCACAGGAGCGATCTTTTATGTAATGGGCTTTTCAGACGGGCGGGCACTAACCACCGCGCAAGAAACAAGCGAGTGGGTTCCTTTAGATAGAAGAGAGATTCTTGCCAATTCTTTTATCGATACACTCGCGGATCTTCATGCTCTTGATCCAGACGAGATTGGTCTTGGCTCTCTATCGAAAAAAGAAGACTATATCGGTCGCCAAGTTAAAAGCTGGTACAGGTCATGGTTATCGTCTATCGAACCCGCCAAGTATGACGATCCTAGAGCCCATGAATTAAAAGAATATATTATCGAAAATGCTCCTGCACAGGGCACTGCCAGAGTGGTGCATGGTGACTATGGGTTCCACAACTGCCTTGTAGGAGCTGAATCAACCATCTCGGCAGTACTCGACTGGGAAATATCTACACTCGGAGACCCGCTAGCAGATCTCGCATACACACTAAAAAGCTGGCCAGAGACGGTCGAAGATATCGCAGCAAGTCCGGCAGCCCCAACATCCGCAGGAGGATTCCCCGCGAGGAGTTCCCTAGCGAGCCGCTATGCAGAGAGGACTAATCTAAGGGTAAATAAGTTGGATTTTTATATCGGTTTCAACCACTGGAAATCAGCCGCAATAGTCCATGGAGTTTATGCCCGATATCTTGAAGGAAAAAAAAGCACCAAGGGTATAGACCTCGAAGAACTTCGAGCCCGAATTACCATGTCACTCGACGCAGCGGTCGTAGCTATCGATCGTTACAACACAAATACTTCGTTTTGAAGATTTTCAATTTCGGCTCCCTTAACATCGACCATGTTTATCGAGTCTCACACCTTGTGAAGCCGGGCGAGACATTAGCGAGTCACGACTATCAAATGTTTGTTGGCGGTAAGGGACTAAATCAGTCGATAGCACTCGCTCGGGCGGGCGCCAATGTAAGCCATGTTGGGTGTATTGGTAAGGATGGTGATGTTCTTCAACAGGCGCTTGAGGAAAATGACGTGAATACATCATTTGTTGAGCGAGTAGACGGTTTGAGTGGACACGCCATAATCGAGGTCGACTCAAAGGGTGAAAACTCCATACTACTATATGGTGGTGCAAATCAGAAAAATAATGCCGACAGCATCTCAGGGGTTTTTGAACATATATCGGAGGGAGATATCCTTCTGATGCAAAATGAGATTAATGGTATCGCTGAAATTATCGAACAGGGCACCAGAATGAAATGTCAGATATTTTTCAATCCAGCTCCAATGTCCACGGAAGTAATGAATTATCCACTCCAAAACGTGGACTACTTTATCTTAAATCGGTCCGAGGCGGAGGCAATGGCTGGATATGGTGACCCAGATGAGATGCTAAAACGACTTCGAAAACAATTTCCCAACAGCAAAATAGTGCTTACCCTAGGTCCTCGTGGAGCTATCTATCAGGATGCAAAACAACAAATTTTTATTGATGCGATACCGACCGACGCACTCGACACTACAGGGGCAGGTGATACGTTCATTGGATACTTTTTAGCCGAAGTTTGTCGAGAGAATAATATCCACAGCGCCTTGGAGCTTGCATGCACTGCAGCTTCTCACTGCATCAAGAAGGCCGGCGCCGCCGATTCTATCCCCTACAGGGCCGATTTGCTTCCGGTTCTCGGGTAGTACTTCACACTAGTTTATGGGTGAAATAGTCTAACAGACCTGCTATCCGCTTCACCGCAAGATTGATAGTCTTAAAAGAAAAAAGGGCTGGACACCTTATGAAAGTTAAAAATAACTTATTAATAAAAAGATCAGCTTTTGAAGCGGCCACCCTAGCAGTTATTTTGATCTGCTGCATGCTCGCAGTTTCGAGCTGTGAAGTCGCCAAAACGAAACCCAACGTGATCCTCCTGATGGCCGATGACATGGGCTGGGCCCAAACGGGGTACTACGGTCACCCTCTCATGAAGACACCTAACCTTGATGCTATGGCTCGTAATGGTCTCAGGATGGACCGGTTTTATGCGGGAGCACCAAGCTGCACACCAACTAGAGCCTCTGTATTGACCGGCAGAACAAACGACCGAACGGGTGCTTTCCGAGTTGGAAGTTACATCAACAAACAGGAAAAGACGCTCTCCACGGCCTTCAGAAATGCTGGCTATGTAACGGCCCACTTCGGAAAGTGGCACCTCAATGGTCAAGCCAATGATGATACCACCCATCCACTACCCGGATCTGACCCACATAATCCGGGAGAGCTGGGGTTCGATTATTGGCTGAGTAATCACACCGGCTTCGATAAACACAAAGTTGATGGTGGAACATTCGAGTTAAGCCGAAACGGGAAAAGAGAGCAGTTTGTTGGGGATGGCTCTGAGGTTATCGTCTCTGAGGCCATAAAATTTATTGAGAACGAGCTTGACGAGGGTGAACCGTTCTTTATAGTCATCTGGTATTCTGCACCCCACGGCCCTTGGACAGCTTCTGATTCCGATATAGCACCCTTTTTAGGAAAAGTTGACCGCACATCAGCCAACATGCATGGCGAAATCGTTGCAATGGATCGATCAATTGGTAGCCTTAAGCGAGGCCTAAGAGACCTTAGGATCGCAGAAAATACGCTAATCTGGTTCACCAGCGATAACGGTGGAACCGCCAATATTGATGCTAAAGTTTTGCCAGAGACAAAAATGAAAGCAAAAGATGCTTCTATAAAAGGTCCAAATATCGGCGTAACCGTGGAGTACCCCTCTAACTGCAGTGACGAGATTGATCCAGATCTGACGAGTCTCCAGGCGCGGACACTACATGGATGTTATAGGGGTGTGGATCCTGATAGTACGGGACACCTCCGCGGATTCAAGAAAGACTTTTATGAGGGAGGTCTTCGCGTACCAACGGTAATTGAGTGGCCGGCTGGTATAAAGCCGAGAGTATCAAACTTCCCATCAGGGACTGTCGATATCTTTCCCACATTGATTGATATCGCAAACCTTGATCCACAATCCATCAATGAAGTTCACGACGGTATATCGCTAGCGCAAGTTTTTGAAAACGAACCCAGAAGAAGAGATAAACCCATGGGATTTAGGGCCAACCAAGGGAGAATGTGGTTGGATAACGACTGGAAGCTCATACAAAATGCAGAAACAGTAGACGGGGCATGGGTTACTAAATCCTTTGAATTATATAACGTTATTGGAGACCCGAGCGAACAGCAAAACCTGATAGAACTGTATCCTGAGGTGGCTAAACGTCTTAGAGACGCATATGATCAATGGAGCTTATCTGTTAGCCGGAGCGCATTCGGGGCCGATTATCCCGAGGGTAAAGTCCTGCCCGCCGGCAGAGAACTCATTCCCGGTTTAGAAGCGCAACGAAAAAAAGCTATGGCAAGATGGGAAGAAGAGATTAGGCTCTCTGAAATAACTGTGTTGCAATGATAACTTAGTTCTTTCATGAGGTGGTCAGGTGATATCGACACACACAGGAAAAGTGTGTGGTCTCGTGCCTTTTTTTTGTGAGTGGCTGCTTTTTTGTAGGCAATTTGTGGGCTACCGGGCAATTCCTAAACTTTGTACTCATCCTCTCGGACGACCAAGGTTGGGGGACAACTTCTGTCAACTATGACCCAAGCGTACCGCAATCTCGAAGTGACTTTTTCAAAACGCCTAAAATCGAGAGGCTCGCCGCATCTGGGATGCGATTTATAATGGCATATGCCGTAAACCCCAACTGATCTCCATCGAGAGCCTCATTACAAACTGGAAGGTCCCCCGCGGCGCTTCACCTTACCGACATTGTTGATCGAAACCCCGGAATCATTAAAATTTGTCCTCACCCCAGCATTAGACAAATATGCAATTACTGTGTCCGAAAGGCAAGACCTAGATATGTAAGCGATATATAAAAGACACATCACTACAAGAGTTGCAAAATAAAATCGACTCCTTGGATACAATCCATCTAAGGATCCACTAGCGAGAGCGGATGATCTCTTACAACGCAAACTCGACCTCTTCCTTGATAGTGTGCGCGCACAAATTCCAAAAACCAAAACGATCAAAATAATTCCAAGGATCCGGATGGTAAGGCAGAAAGTTAGAGGTTGCAAAGGGGTGAGATAAAAAAAAAATTACCTGCTACTGAATCATGGGGCCTCGAGTAGCTTGGAGATTGCTTCGGCTCTAAGAGCTCGTTTAAATATTTTCCCAGATGCGCCCCTTGGGAGAGGTGTCATTTGTTGTCTCACATATGCAGGAATCTCAAAACTCGCTAATCTAATCTGAAGAAATTTTTCCAATTTTCTGATTTCAATCTCCTTACTCACATATATAGTGGCACCGACATCCTCACCCAGCCGATCATCTGGCACGGCATAAACACATGCCTCAATTACATCAGCATGTTCTACCAAAGCGTCCTCCACCGCTATACACGCAATGTTCTCCCCACCACGGATAATAATATCCTTGACTCGATCCACAATAAATACAAATCCCTCCCGATCAATTAACGCTATGTCTCCAGTTCTGAACCAGTCCCCATCGAAAGCCGTTATATTCTCCTCCGGCCGGTTCCAATAGCACCTAAACATTGACGTACCCCGAACCTGAAGCTCTCCTCTTGAATCAGGACCTAGCGCATTACCATGTGCATCTACTACCCGCAACTCAAGGATCGCAGCACATTGTCCACCACTTGAGGGCCGATCAAGATAGGTTTTTCCTAGGATACCCGTGCCAATCGCATTAGTCTCAGTCATCCCCCAACCCGTTGATGGAACGACATTTTCGGCGAGCAGACTAATTTTACGGACTTGCTCTGGCGCCCTAGAAGCACCCCCCCCACCGACCACCAAAAGGCCTGACAAGTCCCGATTTTGATGCAATGTAGCTTGAATAAGGTCGCCTGTAATCGCTGGCGCCGCGGTAAAAACAGTAACACGTTCTCGTTCTATCAAATCCATTGCAGTATCGGCATCCCATTTGTACATCAGAATAAGTCTCCTTTGAGCTCGAAGACTAGCAAGCATTCCTACATGAGAGCCTGACACATGGAAAAGAGGTACCGATAATAAAAATGATTCCTGATAAGACAGCTTAGGTTGTTCATACTGTCCCAAGAAGGAGCGTACTGCGACATCTAGCTCCCACGATAATAAAGCATTAATAATACTTCGATGACTGGACACCGCACCCTTTGGTCTTCCGGTTGAGCCGGACGTGTAGATGAGGGTAGCGTCATCATCCGCACCAATCTGGACGAAAGGTAATTCCTTATTAATGTGAGCGCTTACTATTTTCTGATACTCTGTAGAACGAATATTTATATTCTCTTCAGCACGTACTCTAATAATCCCTACATGCAAAAAAAACGAGGAGCTAGACGACAGGCGATGTAAGCGCTCTTGATCAACGAAGATTAACTTAGCACCACAATCCTCTAATCCATAAGAAAGCTCCTGCGCACTCCAATGTGCATTCATAGAGACTGCAATAGCGCCTATCGAGGTAACCGCGAAAAATATCACCACCCATTCGGGATAATTTCTCATTGCAATGGCCACCCTGTCCCCTTGAGCAACCCCAAAGTCACTTACCAATGAACTCCCGAGAGCACTTGATTGGCGATATACCTGATCGAAGGTCATCCGCTCGCCTTCAAAAACGAGGTACTCTAAATCGCTCCGTGTTTCCTCATATAAATCACGCAAGGTCTGAGGTGCATTAGAAAAAACCTTGTAATGTTTACCTCTTATTTGGGTGAACTTGAGCTCGAACGGCTTACCTGGTGCGCATAATTTCTCTATTGCTTCCTGTCGAGTCATGTTAGTTTTTTGCTCCAATGTTTTGGGATGAGTGGTCTCTGCTAACATTTCGAAATGGTAACACTAAAACTTAATTGATCTAGCTCCGGTTTTGTAGCGACCCGCTAAGACAACTGATCACGGATGAGCCTTCATATGACAGAAAAACCTTACTTGCCGAGACAATTCTTTATCCGAAAAAGAGAGACCCCCCCGCGAATACTCGCAGTAGCTCAGCGATATATACAAGGTCCAGGGGTGATAGAGGATATCGGGCACTATCTCTCTCTTCTAAAAACTACAAGCGCGGGATTGCTAGCATCAAAACGAGGTCATAGCGCAGTAGGAACAAAAATATCTACCAGACTAGGAAATTCTGGAATAACTACAGTCCCTCTCATATTCGGGGGAGAGTGTTCGCTCACTGAGATCAACTCCCAAGTAGATGCCTTGAATGGAGTCGACATCAGCTGTATCATCGCCTCGGGCGGAGGGAAGCTAATTGATGCGGGCAGGGCTATTGCCTTTCGGTTAAATATACCCACAATAATCGTCCCTACTATAGCTTCAACGGACGCGCCGTGCTCCGCCTTGTCTGCCATCTATTCCGAAACGGGTATTCTAGAAAATATCGAATTTTATCCACAACATCCCGCAATGGTAATAGTGGATACCAATATAATAGTCGACGCCGGAGAACGGTACCTCGTCTCGGGCATGGGTGATGCACTCGCCACTTGGTATGAGGCTATCATATGCCTTGCAAACCCCAAGACAATCACCGCTACTGGAGGACGGCCTACTCTCGCGTCTTATGCAGTCGGCGAAATATGCGCAAAAACATTATATGAGTTCGGTGAAGCTGCAGCAGCTGCGGTTAGAGAGCACCGTAATGATGAAGCAGTTGAAAAAATTATAGAGGCAAATACGCTCCTAAGCGGTCTAGGTTTCGAAAATGGTGGTCTTGCCCTAGCTCACGCTTTAGGAAACTCTTATCCAGAAATACCTAAAGTCCACGAAAACTTTATGCACGGTGAAATGGTTGCGATGGGACTCATGACCCAACTCTGCTTGGAAAAATCAAATGACTTGGAGAAAGCAGCCAGCTTTTTTGCGCAAGTAGGATTACCAATCCATCTCGGCCAGATTTTATTATCGACAAAAGAACAAAATAATCTTGATCTACTTATCGAGGCAACACTTAACAAACCGATCGCCTACAACATGCAGATACCAATAACACATGAATCACTTCGGGAAGCGATTAAAGCAGCCCATGATTTTGGTCTTGGCATCTGTAAAAAAATAGGTGATGAAGCTTATCGGAGATTACACAGATGACATCAGAAATCGAAATCCATTCATACGACGAAATTATTTATGAGATCGATGGCCCGGTAGCAACCATTACAATCAACCGACCAAACAAGCTAAACGCCTTAACCGACCTTACCCAGGCAGAAATCCGCCATGCACTTGATTGTTCAGAGCGAAATGGAAGTATTTTGGGGACAATCCTGACCGGTGCAGGTAAAGGATTCTGCTCTGGCGTAGATATGGGCTCATTGAGTGAGATGAGCAAGGCCGGAGAATCAACTTGGACATCGCACGAAAGACTAGCAGCAGACCCCGGCAACCCAGACAATGACCCAAACTTTCAATCTTCTCCAGCCTATTTTCTGGGCTTACGAAAACCGCTAATAGCTGCTGTCAACGGAGCTAGCGCAGGACTTGGATTCAGTTATGCGACCTTTTGTGATCTCCGTTTCGTAGACCGGACGGCTAAATTTGTTACCTCTTTTGGACCGCGAGGACTGATCGCCGAACACGGAACTAGTTGGATGCTGCCACGCATAGTCGGACCCTCAAACGCATTGGACCTTCTCTGGACATCAAAACGACTGGATGCTTTAGAGGCCTTTCGAATTGGATACGCTAATCGTCTTTGTGAGCCCGGTAGATCTGCTATCGAAGCTAAACAATACCTTAACGAAATCGCCAAGACCTCCGCTCCAATATCAATTATGATGATGAAAAAACAGGTCTACCGGCATCTCAATCAGGAGCTGGGATCGTCCATGGAAGAATCAAAACTATGGATGGATGAGAGTCTAAAACGAGAGGATTTTAAAGAGGGAGTATCATCTTTCGTTGAGAAAAGGACGCCAAATTTTCAATCTATCTTGGTAGACTGATT
>PCCK01000043.1 GCA_002731695.1 Porticoccaceae bacterium | reverse complement strand
CATTCAGAATTCGCAAAATGCATTGTCCTACCTGCAAGTACAGGATTCAGGGTTAAAGACCGTGGGGAGCATTCTGGATAGAATGTCTGAACTCAGGATCATGGCTCAGGATATAACCAAAAATTCAGGCGACCTTGAAAATTATTCCAAAGAGTTCATTGAATTACAAAGTCAGCTCAATCAAATCACCCGCGAAACCTTTAATGGAATTAGTTTATTCGCGGTGAATACAGATCGAGTCAATGATGCGGGTACTGGCTCACTGCGAGGCATTTCAGACAGCACAATATCTGTGATGACAGGCAGTTACACCAGTGCCGGTGGACAAGCGATTGAATACGACAAATTCGGTCGGACTCTTACCACTCATGCATCAGGGGTCGGAGCGAACGGCAGTATCTCGCTCAATGTCGTCAACCTTCAGTTCGTATTGTCGATTGGAACCACCACCATTGGAAATGCGACCGACATCGACTTGGGTGGTCTTCACAACTACACCGATACAACAGGCACTAACAGCGATACCCACGCTGGAGCTGCTTCCGCCGGAGGAGCAGCAAAGAACGGCATTGGTACCGATGGTTTTATCGAGCGTATTCTTGATGTCAATGTTTCCCAATTCACCGAAGCAATCGAGAGACTTGCAGACATGCGTGCTGAAAACGGAGCTGAACAAAACAGGATCATGAATTCAATCAACCTACTCCAGACAAATGTCACCAATTTGGAAGCTGCCCATGGAAGAATCATGGATGCGGACATCGCCCTCGAATCCACTCGATTCGCCCGCCAAAATGTTCTGGTCCAGGCGAGTGCCTCGATGACAGCACAAGCCAACCAGCTTACCAACGTAGCACTTGTGTTACTGCAGTAATTTACCCATCTGCAAGCCCGTACAATCATTAACGCAAAGAGGGAATAACCATGGAACTAACTAACTACAGTTTTCTTCAGTCCAGAAACGAGTACATGAATGCAATCGCCAACCGCAAGGTTGCCGCCGACCGCGTCGCCACCGGCAAGCGCATGGAGCGCTCCGGGGCGGATGTCGGCAGTGTTTCACAGCTTTCGAATTACCGAGCGGAAATGATCAGCGATCGTCAGTCCATCATCAACTTACAAAACCTCAGAAGTTTTCTATTTGCCCAGGAAAACAGCCTGAAGCGGGTTCATGAAATGTATGACAAAATGGAAATACTTGCTCTCAAGGCGGCAAATCCGACTACCACTGAACAGGAAAGAAAAGACTACGAAATCGAATACTCCGCCTACCGCGAACAACTCGATGAAATCATGAAGTCCAGGTACAACGGTAAGTTGTTATTCAGTTCCACAGAAATGTGTGGGGGAAGCACTGATATTAGCCTTGGAGCTCTGGATGCAAGTAATGATGAGAGAAAATTTCACAAAGGTGGAGTCACGATCAGGGCACAGACTGTCGAGACAGGTTCACCCTCCGGGAAAGTTTCCTTTCGGGTCAATTCTGGCACAGCAGGGGACAACTATCGCATTTGGATGGGAGATATTTGCGTCTTCAGTGCCGGGCCGGCTTTCAAGGGTTCGACAAACGACCTGTACGAAGAGTTACCCAACGGGGAATTTGTAGGCAAAAATTATAACCAAAATAAAATTAAGGATGAAAATGGTAATGGTTACAAGGACACCGAGGAAGAAACTAATGAAGGTGTATCGGGTCCATTTTCATATAAGTACGACAAGACAGTAGTCACTGGGTTTGATGAAAACAATAATGCCTTAACGAAGCAACAAACTATAAGTGTGGATATCGATGGGGCTTGGTCCAATAGAGACTTCTCTGGTCGCGGATGGAGAACCTCCGGTGGAGCAACTAATGGGGATGCTGATCTTATTGAAGTTGAATTTGCCCCTGGCAAGGAAACCACCTACAAAATTACACCAGGTGCCAGTAATGACGATGGTAATGGTTATTTCACTGATCCGACTGACAATAATGATAAGAGTGTAAAAGAAAATATATGGAATGGAACCAAATGGTTGGAACCTATAGCTGGGGATGGAATCTCCGACTACAACCAATATGACGAAACCACAGGAAAGTATGTCAGTGAGACGTCCACTAATGGAAGCGACACCGATTTAGACGGAGGAGACGACAATAAAGGTACGGGTGTGATCCTGACAAACGATTTACCTAAAACTTTCGACAGAACGGAAATGACGCTGCAAATAGAGTCAACCAGCATCGGATTAATTTACCCCAAATACGAAACTTCAGACAGAAACAATCCTGATCCCGATGCAACTGGAGTGTCTTTCACACCCACCCCATTCGTTCGGGAAATACCAAAGGATCGACATGGCAACAACATCTTGCTTGACCCCAAGGGCTTTGATCGATTTTCAGAGAATGTTTTATCCACGCCCGCCACCGCTCAGGAAGTGGTCGACAAGATGCGAGGCAACGGGGACTTCTTCGGTGAAATGAAATGCATCGTGGAAAATCGAATCGGTATACTTGGATCCGAGTATAAGCGAGTCGAGGAGGAAATTCGTTCCATCGAGGAACAAATCATGAGTGGAGAAGTTGCAATGAGCAGGATTCGGGACGCGGATATGGCAAAAGAAGCAACCGCACTGGCCAGAGAAAATATAAAGTCAGAACTGGCTACTCAGGTGATGTCCAATTCCTCTCGGCTCAAGGATGTCCTCATTCCACTCACCACCAGTCACTTTAGAGGTTCAGCAACTAGCTCGAGCTTAGAATGAGAAAGAATCATACATCAATTTCTACTTATATAATCTTTTCTAAACACAATAAAATATCCCAAACCTAATAAATTCATAACCACAGAAATACTCATAAATATCCAAACATATTCAATTTAATCATTCGATTGTGATCCAATGCACATAGCGATTCAACCAACATCGTCAGCATGTTTGCGGGCACGAGTAGTCCGTGTTCATTCACCTGCGTGCACAATCAATAGTAGCTAACTATGCAACTCAATTTAACAATACCCAAAAAACAATTTCATTTTGCCCAATGTGAGCAGGAAGCTCGCAGATTATAAACACCCAAATCAAGGAAGATAAATCATGCCAATAGTAGTAAATAGTAACGCTTCGGCCACCGAAGCATCCTTTAATTTAACCAAGGCGAACGATGCCCTGCGAAAAAGTCTTGCCCGACTTTCGTCAGGTAAGCGAATTAACTCGCCAGCAGACGATGCGGGGGGACTCGCCGTTGCTTACAAACTTAATTCAACGATCAATCGAAGTTATGCTGTCATTCAAAATTCGCAAAATGCATTGTCATACTTGCAGGTGCAAGATTCTGGCCTTCAGTCGGTAGGTAATATCCTCGATCGAATGTCCGAACTCCGGATCATGGCTCAGGACATCACTAAGAATTCTGGAGACATTGAAAATTATTCCAAGGAATTCGTTGAGCTACAAAGTCAACTCAATCAAATAAGCCGAGAAACATTCAATGGAATTAGTTTGTTTTCCACTGAAATGAGCCCGACAAGAGCTGTATCAGGAAGTCATGACCTGACCGGAATTTCAGACGTTACATTGTCACTCGCTAGCAAGACGGTCGATGCCTCCTATGGCGATGGTAATACATTGTTTTACGACAAATTTGGTCGAAACTTTAACTCTCATGCATCAGGCGTTGCCGCCAACGGAAGTATTTCGATCAATGTGGTTAACCTGCAGTTCGTACTTTCAATTGGGACTACTGCAATTGCCGGAATTCAGAATGTCGATTTAGGGGGACTAAACTCAGGGGACGATACGGACGCTACTGGAACAGCCGCGACCCACGGTATTGGCACAGATGGATTCATAGATCGCATACTCGATGTTAATGTCTCCCAGTTTACCATGGCAATCGAAAGACTGGCGGACATGAGGGCCGAAAACGGTGCCGAACAGAACCGAGTCATGAACACGATTCAGATGCTCCAGACCAATGTCACAAACATGGAAGCCGCACACGGCCGTATCATGGACGCAGACATCGCACTGGAATCCACCCGATTTGCCCGACAAAACGTTCTGGTCCAGGCAAGTGCCTCGATGGCTGCACAGGCCAATCAAATGACCAATGTCGCACTCATGCTTCTCGGATAATAACCCACAACCATAACATTTACCTCACCATGAGCAGGAAGCTCATCAAAAATATAATAATACAAATCAAGGAAGATATAAAATGCCAATCGTAGTAAACAGCAACGCTTCGGCCACCGAAGCATCCTTTAATCTGAGCAAAGCAAACGATGCCCTGCGCAAAAGTTTATCCCGGCTGTCGTCGGGCAAACGGATCAATTCACCCGCCGATGACGCCGGTGGCTTGGCCGTTGGCTACAAGCTCAACTCAACCATCAACCGAAGTTATGCGGTCATTCAGAATTCGCAGAATGCACTTTCGTACCTTCAGGTTCAGGATTCCGGCCTGCAAACTGTGGGGAATATTCTCGACCGCATGTCGGAACTCAGAATCATGGCACAGGACATCACCAAGAACTCCGGTGATATTGAGAATTACTCCAAGGAATTCGTTGAACTTCAAAGCCAACTTAACCAAATTAGTCGAGAGACCTTCAACGGGATCAGTTTGTTCGCCACCAATACCAGCCGGGTAGATGCGGCGAGTTTACCAAATCTCACGGGAGTTTCTGACACCACTCTCTCTCTTGCCGTAGGTGATTCCGAAACTCCAGGTGGAGTACCAGTACAATACGATAAGTTCGGTAGAAACTTGCTCACCCATGAATCCGGTGTCCAAACGAATGGAAGTGTCCTCTTGAATGTCGTCAATTTGCAGTTCGTCCTTTCAATAGGAACCACAGCTCTGGGAGGAGCAAATAATGTAGACTTAGGTGGACTACATAACATTCAAGATGGTGATACCGGTATGGATGCACATTCAGGTAATGTTGGAACCACTCTCAATCAAAACATTGGGGCGGACAGATTCATTGACCGAATTCTCGACGTTAATGTCTCCCAGTTTACCATGGCAATCGAAAGACTGGCCGACATGCGGGCGGAAAACGGTGCCGAGCAGAACCGAATCATGAATGCAATTCAGATGCTTCAGAGCAATGTCACAAACTTGGAAGCTGCACACGGTCGTATCATGGACGCGGACATCGCACTGGAATCCACCCGATTTGCCCGACAAAATGTCCTCGTCCAGGCGAGTGCCTCAATGGCTGCACAAGCCAACCAAATGACCAATGTCGCACTCATGCTTCTCGGATAACGAACAACCAAAATAACACTTACCTCACCATGAGCAGGAAGCTCATCAAAATTACAATAATACAAATCAAGGAAGATATAAAATGCCAATCGTAGTAAACAGTAACGCTTCGGCCACCGAAGCATCCTTTAACCTGAGCAAAGCAAACGATGCCCTGCGCAAAAGTTTATCCCGACTGTCGTCGGGCAAAAGGATCACTTCACCGGCGGACGACGCCGGTGGCTTGGCCGTCGGCTACAAGCTCAACTCAACGATCAACCGTAGTTATGCCGTGATCCAGAATTCGCAGAATGCATTGTCTTATTTGCAGGTCCAGGACTCCGGTCTGCAGAGCGTGGGGAATATTCTCGACCGCATGTCTGAACTTAGAATCATGGCTCAGGACATCACCAAGAATTCCGGGGACATTGAAAATTACTCCAAAGAATTCGTCGAACTCCAAAGCCAGCTGAATCAAATAAGCCGAGAGACATTCAATGGAATTAGTTTGTTTTCCACTGAGATGAGCCCAACAAGGGCCGTATCAGGAAGTCATGACTTAACCGGAATTTCAGACGTTACATTGTCACTCGCTAGCAAGACGGTTGATGCCTCTTATGGCGATGGAAATACATTGTTTTACGACAAATTTGGTCGGAACTTTAGTTCACATGAGTCCGGTATCGCGGCTAATGGAAGCATCTCGATCAATGTAGTCAACCTGCAGTTCGTACTTTCAATTGGGACTACCGCAATTGCTGGAGTTCAGAATGTCGATTTAGGGGGACTAAACACAGGGGACGATACGGACGCTACTGGAACTGCCGTAACCCACGGTATTGGCACAGATGGATTCATTGACCGCATACTCGATGTCAATGTCTCCCAATTCACAATGTCGATTGAGAGGTTGGCGGACATGCGGGCCGAAAACGGTGCCGAGCAGAACCGAATCATGAGTGCAATTCAGATGCTTCAGACCAATGTCACAAACTTGGAAGCCGCACACGGCCGTATCATGGACGCGGACATCGCACTGGAATCCACCCGATTTGCCCGACAAAATGTTCTGGTCCAGGCAAGTGCATCGATGGCTGCACAAGCCAACCAAATGACCAATGTTGCCCTTATGTTACTCGGCTAATCAGTACCCTACCATGCTTTGAAATTTAAGATGTTTACGATCAGAAAGTTCTTCGAGTGCTTCACTCCAGTCATATTCTCTATTGCTTTGCTTCCGTCTCTTGCCCGACGGAAGCAGAGGATGGAGAGACACTCGATTGTGATCATTCATCATCCATACTTTTTACAATGCTATGCAACTGACTAATTTCACTTTTTTACAATCCAGAAACGACTACATGTCGAGTATTGCCCAGCGTAAAATCGCATCCGACCGTGCCTCAGGCGGGAAGATGCTTGAGAGGTCGGGTGAGGATGTGGGTGCCCTTTCCCATGCTGCAAAAATCAACTTAGAATCAAAAAGCGACCGACTTCACCTGAATAATCTTCGAAACGCTCAGAGTTTCCTCCATGCACAGGATCAAGGCTTACAAAAAACCCTACAAATATACGGGAGAATGGAAGATCTTGCACAAATGGCTAGCAGCCCATTCACAAACCAATCAGATCGGAATAATTACGAAAATGAATTTCAGAATTTAAAGGGAGAACTCGATCAGTTAGTCGAGCAAAAATTTCAGGGACATCCTCTCTATAATAAATATGTTTACTGCGGAGAACCCGAGTCGATTGATTACGGTGAATTAAACCTCAAAAGAAAAGATTGGACCCATGCAATCCTCGCAGAGTCCAATGACATTGGAATGACATCGGGCACCATAAGCTTCCGAGTTAATTCCGGAACTGCTGGTGATATTTACCGGGTATGGCTAGGAGATACATTATTAATGAGCATGGGAGGGATGCCTGATTTCAGCTTGGATCATACCCAAGACTACTTCAACAAAAGCGGACCCCCAGTTCTGAATGAAATATCCTCAAGTTTTCCGGGAGGAGGCTGGAAAACCTCTGGTGGAGCAACTAACGGAGACGACGATCTGGTAACCCTCACTTTCGGACCGGGAATAGACACTACTTACGAGATTACTCCTGGAGGAACAAACGACGACGGAGTCAAAGCCGGTAGCACGCCCAATGATGGAATTTCCGATTATAACACTCATGCTGGAGACGGCAAGTATGACGACATTTATGTCCTGCCCAAGATACCCTTGGATTTCGATCCAGCCTCCACCGACCTGACTCTTCAGATTGAAACCAGTACAATTGGAATAATCTATGCGGAAGGAAACTCTTCAGGAAGCGATGAAACCAGTGACGGAATCGAACGCCCGGGGGTTGTTTTCACTCCACAACTTCCCCCCATTACATTCGCCAAGGATTCTCACGGGAACGACCTGTCATTTGTAGCCAACGGATTTGATCTGCTTGAGGATCGCTCGATCGCTTCTTCCTCTTCAGCCAAAGAAACTTTTGACGCCCTCAATGGTACCACCGGAAAGATGGGAGAAATTCAGTGTTTACTGACTGAAAGAATTGGTGCGCTTGCCTCTGAATCGAACCGTATAAATTCCGAAATTCAAGCCATGGAGGCACAGGTCATCAATGGAGAAATGACTTTGGGGAGAATTGCCGATGCTGACCTCGCACGCGAAGCCACCAACTTGGCCAAGGAGTCAATGAAGTCTCAAATGGCTGCTTAAGTCATGAACGAATCAAATAAATTAAAAGACCTTCTTATACCACTGACCACTAATCATTTCCGCGGGGCTCCCCTGAGCTCTTCTCTTTAAAACTATTTATCGATTTATAATTTCTTTTTCACACTAGTCT